>JABBBA010000193.1:0-2471 GCA_018607685.1 K189A clade bacterium
TTCTGGCAATAGTCTGTTCCAGCGTCGCAATGGCTGGCGAGGATCCGCTCGAGAAGGTTAATCGAAAGGTTCACGGGTTTAATGATTTCCTCGATTCCAAGCTGATAAGACCTGCCGCTAAGGGTTATAAAAAAGTGTTACCCACACCTGTCAGGTACTCGGTTGGTAACTTTTTTGGCAACCTTGCGGATGTCGGTGACATGATCAACAACGGATTGCAGGGAAAGCCTAAACCGGCATTTAGTGATCTTGGAAGAGTACTGATCAACACAACCGTTGGAATCGGCGGCCTGTTTGACCCGGCGACGCGAATCGGGCTTGTCGATCATGATGAAGACTTTTCACAAACGCTGGCTGTCTGGGGCGTACCGAGGGGCGCCTATGTCGTTCTTCCAGGGCTTGGGCCGAGTGATGTGAGAGGCATCTTTGGCCGAATCGGTACTTCCAGGATGGACCCATTACGTTATTACTATCCGGTGTCGCACAGGAATAGTCTGTTTGCGCTGAGGTTGGTGGATATCCGCGCCAATCTGCTGGCGGCGGACAGTGCTGTGTTTGGTGACAAATATATCTTTTACCGAGAGGCTTACCTGCAACGCCGGGCGTTTCTTGAGAACGATGGCCAGGTGGATGATCCATTTGATGATGATTTCTGACAGCCATAACCAACAATCTGATAGATGCTTTTATTCATTAAGTACAAAAGGAATGCTCTCTAAATAGTTGTAATTACAGGGTTTAGGGGTAAAATTATTAGCCATTCTTGCAGGTTGGGGTGTAGGAGGGGGCATTGCCTGAATTATTGAAAGTGTGTTGTGAGCGACGATAAATATCAGTTGCTTATCATCTCGGGATCTGCCGAAGCTGAGGAAATGAAGCTTCGACTCGCGGAGAGCGACTTTAACGCCGTAAATATTGTCAATTATTTAGACGCCTTACCGGTTATCCGTACCGCGCTTCCTGATCTTATTCTGCTCACCAAACAGCCCGGCCAATCTTCTCTTTCGCTGATCAACAAAATTCACCGACAATTTCCACTCGTACCTATTGTCATGGTGGCGACCAATATCGCGGAAGAGGCGATGAGCGAACACCTTGAGGCCGGTGCTTCTGACTATGTCTACTACGTAGGTGCAGAGAGAGAACTGCTGGCCTACGTTGTTCTACAAAACCTCGAGAGCCGAAGCAATGCGACCGCCGCCGCCGCATCGGAAGAGTCCATTGCAATGTTCCGACAGCTCGAGCGGGACCAGCAATCTGGCTTTCGTGTACAACAAGCCATGTTGCCTGAGTCACCAACCTCTATCCGCGGCATCACGTTCAACCACCAGCTCTATCCCTCTCTCATCATGAGTGGTGATTTCATTGATTATTTTGAATTGTTTGACGGGAGAGTCGCTTTTTATATTGCCGACGTGTCCGGCCATGGTGCTTCCAGCGCGTTCATCACTGTTTTGCTGAAAAGCCTGTCGAGACGATTGCTGGATGAATTTCGCCGATTTCTTTCCACGGCTGAGATTCTGGTTTGGATCAACGCTGAACTGATGCAATGGAAACTGGAACAACATGTCACGATGTTTTTCGGCATCATCGACCAGGAAAATAGTTCTCTCGAATACAGCAATGCAGCCCATTTCCCGGGTACTATCCTGTGCTTTGAGCAGGGTGCAAATTTTTTGGAAATTGGCGGTCAACCGCTCGGTCTTTATGCGGAACCCCTGTACAAGGTCCACCATGTGGATTTGCCGGAAGACTATTCGATAGTGATGTTTTCCGACGGAGTGTTTGAAATTCTGCCTCAGGAGACACTTGAAGCTAAAGAAGAGCACCTGCTTTCGGTGGTAAAATGCCAGCAGCTCGAGGGTGACCCGAGTGGGCTGGTAGATGGTTTAGTCGACGATCTGGGAGTTCTTAGCGCCAGCGCAATCCCCGATGATATTGCAGTTTTCACCGTGGCAAGTACTGGACGGCGAGGGTAGAGATGTATGGGTAAAATACTGTTTGCTGAGCAAGATGGCGTTCACGTTCTGAAGTTTATCGGAGATGTGAGGCTGACTCTTGGTCCAACCATTGCGACCTTTCTTGAGAAGCTTGGATCCTGTGATCATTTTCAGTCGATGATCATCGACCTCTCGGAAACCGAAACAATTGACAGTACAGCGCTTGGCCTGATCGCCAAAATTGCGATCTGCACCCGGGAAGAGTTCGCGTCGGCGACCAGTATTGTTTCGCCCCGTGAAGATATCACCCGTGTTCTGAGCAGCATGGCTATGGAACAGGTCTGTGTTGTTACGAGTGAAGTGGTTTCCGATGCCTCAGGTTTGCGGGAGTTACCGACAGAGATTACCAGTGAAGAATCCATGCGGGACCAGGTACTGGATGCCCACAAAACGCTGATGGCACTGGACGACCAAAATTGCGACAAGTTCCAGGATCTTGTTGAAGCGCTTGAATATGAGAAAGAACACGAG
>JABBBA010000193.1:2481-8047 GCA_018607685.1 K189A clade bacterium
GAGGGCTCTGGTGAAAAACCCGGACCGGCAACAAGAGCCACCGGAACCTGAATCCCGCTGGAGCCTGATGACGTGACCTGCTAACCGCGGGCCTTCAGTTTAAGCCGAATAAAATCCCCGTGTGCGACGTGAATCAGTCCGGCGACTCTCCGAATAATGTGATCCTCAATCGCCTGTACCTTGCCATCTGCCAGTGCGACCAGCCACATGGCATGTATCAGGCTTTCTTTTTGATCTCGACTGTAGTGTTCGTTGATTAGCTGGGTGAATTGAAAAAGATCATGGGCTTCCTCGACCTTGGCTGAACCCGCTTCAAGCAGACTGTCAATCAACTCGCCGCCCACCTCGAACTCGCTGGCGAGAACACGTCGGATGACCTCATGTTCGACCTGTTCGCCACCGGCTTCGGACCGTGCCACTTCGAGCATTAATGATACCGCTGCGAGGACAATAGCGTTGTCGTCCTCCAGTTCATCATCTGGAACATCTATCAGCTTCTTAAACATCTCGAAAAGGTTATCAATCATGACTCGGCGTCCGGGGTTGAGTAGGTTTCTGTGGTCACAAACTTCACGGCGTTGTCGACAACCGATAAGTCTGCATCTTCTTTGTGCATGTGGGTGGAAAGGTGACGCCGATAAGCACGGGCGCCGGGCAGGCCGGTATACAGTCCAAGGAGATGTTTCGCCATATGCTTGAGGTAAACACCCTCGCGCATTTTCTCCTCCATATAATCTCGATACTGCTCAAACACAGTCATCCGGGTCACGGCCGGGGTGCCGAAAACCAGCTGTTCCAGCTCTGCCAACAGATAGGGGTTGCTGTACGGGGCTCGGCCAAGCATGACGCCGGGAAACTCCACCAGCAGAGCCTGCACCTCCTGAACCGTCTTGATGCCACCATTGAGCACAAACTCGGCATCAGGGAAGTCTTTTTGTATCCGGCGAACGAAGTCGTAATTCAAGGGCGGGATTTCACGGTTTTCCTTTGGGCTCAGCCCCTGCAGGATTGCCTTTCGGGCGTGAATCTGAAAATGTCTGCAGCCTGAGCCGTAGGTCTCGCTGATGAACGCGGTCACTGGGGCATCCACAGTTGAGGTTTACCTCCTGGTAGCCGGCGTTTTCGACCAGCCTCGCGGCCTGCGCAAGCTGGAGAGGATCACTGCCACCCAGTTGGACTGCCGAGGCCGTGTCTTCGGCGTGGTCGAGAAACTTTTGATAATCGCCATGGATTAGCGCACCCGTCGTCAGCATCTCGCTGTATAGCATGGTGTTAGGGGAGAGCAGGCGAAACAGAAACCGGCAGTGCCTGTCGGTGCAACCCATCATGGGAGCAACGCATAATTTACGAATCATGTTTACGCTGCATGTTTAGGTGTCTTGTTGAAAAAGTACGGTTGCAAAGGACGGGTCGAGATTAATCTTTGAGTAGCGATAGTGTAACATCAGTGCCGTTTTACACGCAGTGCCAACCCATCATTACCAAAGCAGACAAATGAAAGCCAGAACTCGAGTAGCTCCGTCTCCGACCGGAGATCCCCACGTTGGCACTGCCTATATGGCATTGTTCAGTTATTGCTATGCCAAAAAAACCGGAGGAGAGTTCATCCTGCGGATTGAGGATACAGATGCGCAGCGAAGTACACCCGAGTCAGAGGCGACGATCCTTGATTCCCTCCGCTGGTTGGGGCTGGACTGGGATGAGGGGCCGGATGTCGAAGGACCTCATGGACCCTATCGCCAAAGTGAACGGTCCGACATTTATGGTCAGTATGCAGACCGTCTGATTGCAGATGGGAATGCGTTTCGCTGTTTTTGTACTCGCGAACGTCTGGATGAAGTTCGTGCGAGTCAGATGAAGGCGGGAGAGACCACCCGCTACGATGGGCACTGCATCAATATTTCGGCCGATGATGCCGCCGCGCGAATGAACGATGGTGAGGCCAGTGTTGTTCGTATGAAAATCCCGGAAGACGGTGTGTGCATCGTCAAGGATGAGCTTCGGGGTGATATAGAAATCGCCTGGAGTCAGGTTGATATGCAGGTACTGCTTAAAGACGATGGTAATCCGACTTACCACCTGGCGGTAGTGGTAGATGATCACCTGATGGAAATCACGGATATTATTCGGGGTGAGGAGTGGATTAACTCTGCCCCTAAACACATCCTGCTTTATGAATACCTGGGTTGGCCCATGCCCAGGCTGGTTCATATGCCGCTGTTACGTAACCCGGACAAGAGCAAACTCAGTAAGCGGAAGAACCCGACGAGCATTGGTTACTACAAGGCAATGGGGTACCTGCCGGAAGCGTTGTTGAACTACCTGGGAATGCTGGGCTGGAGCATGCCGAATGGCGAAGAGAAGTTCACTCTGGATGAGATGATCGAGAATTTTGATTTGAGCCGTATTTCTCTGGGGGCACCCGTGTTCGATGTAGACAAACTATCCTGGTTGAACGGGCGTTGGCTCAGGGAAACCCTGGATGATGACCAGTTTGCCGACCGCGTAACCGATTGGGCGTTAAATCGAGATAATTTGCTCAGGATTATTCCCCTGGTCAAGGAACGCGTGGACGTCTTTTCGCAATTAGCGCCCATGATCAGTTTTTTTGCAGAGGGGATGCCTGAGATTAGTGCCGAGAGCCTCAAGGTAAAGAACCTTGAGGAAGAGGATGTTAAGAAAATACTGCAGTTCTCCCTGTGGCGCCTGGAGGCACAAGCGACTTGGGAGCGCGATCCCTTAAACCAATTGTTTGTTGAACTGGCCGAGTCATTAGGGTTGAAGATAAGGGATGTGCTTGCGCCGATGTTTGTGGCTATCTCAGGTAAGCCGGTCTCACCACCGTTGTTCGATTCGATGGCCATTCTCGGACCTGATATATGCCGTGCCAGAGTAAGGCACGCCCTGAACATCCTGGGTGGCGTCTCTAAAAAGCAGGCAAAGCGCCTCGAAAAAGAATATAAAGTGCTCTAGGAAGCACCATTACCAGGGAGGTTTTAATGTTTCAGCAGGCAGCTGACTTACAGGAAGAGGGCGAAGCGCTCAAACGGGTGCTGGATGATCTTGGGGAAGCAGATTGGTCCAGACCGACGCCGTTTAAAAACTGGACTGTGAATCAGGTGGTCCAGCATCTCCATGGCTCCGACAAGATGGCTGTACTCGCACTGAAAGATGCCGAGGGTTTTGCGGCCGCCAAAGCCGACCCAAAGATCGTCGGCGCGACTATGAACCCAACGGAAGAGGGTTCAGTTCTACTTGAGACCTGGTGGAGCTACTTTACCGAAATGTGCGAGTTGCTGGGTGACAGCGATCCTAAAAGACGGGTGCCATGGTTTGGTCCCGATATGGGCGTCATGATGTTCACCACTGCGCGTCAGATGGAAAGCTGGTCCCACGGGCAGGATATTTTCGATATGTTTGGCAAACCTCGGACCAACTCTAATCGACTCAAAAACATTGCCGTGATTGGTGTGAAAACCTACGGATGGACCTTTGCTAATCGCAAACAGGATGTACCCGGTCCTGCCCCTTATGTTCGCCTTCTAAGCCCCGAAGGAGATACCTGGGAGTTCAATGATCCGAGTGTCGAGAATTGCGTGACAGGCGATGCTGTCGAATTCTGTCACGTCGTTACCCAGGGAAGGAATATTGCCGACGTCAATCGTGAAGTAGTCGGTGAGCCAGCGAAGCTGTGGATGAGCATTGCCCAGTGTTTTGCGGGTCCCCCGGAAGACCCACCCGCACCAGGTTCACGTACCGCTAACTTTTAGCCGCCCCCATGGACCCGCTTCAGGTTGCCATCGATAAGCACTCCCGGGAGCTTCTTCCCACGGCTGCGCGTATCTTCACCTTTATCTATCTTGTGATTACCCTCGCACACATTCTGGTATTGCCGGATGAAATGGTGTCGCCGATGGTGGGCATCGCTTCTTTCAGTTTATTCGTAGGCATTACCCTGCAATTTTCGATGGATAATGAACGGATCCAGAAGCACGCAGAACTTGTGCTGGTGTTCCTGCTTGTTTTGATGGGATTCAATTCGATTTTGCATATGTACCTGTCCGGTGATGTGAGGCAGACAACCAATTTTGTGTTCGTTATGGCGGTATCGGGTTATGTGCTCGCCGGAATCCGAACGTTCTACCCGACAGTCATTGGGTTGCTGGGCAGTTGGATCATTCTGGTCATAGCAGGTCTGGACTGGGATGCAGAGGCTCGACATTTCGGATTCGAAATACTCCTGGGAGCAATGTTTGCACTCTTCCTGCACAGTGTTCGCAGGAGCCAGCTCTCACAGATGACCAGCCTTGAAAGCACAATTGACCGGCTGGGTGACAGTCAGAATCAGGTAATGGCGCGAGAATCCCTGATGCAGAACCTGATTGATAACATCCCATCCGGAATCGTTGTTCTAAGTAAAGATACCAGAGTCCTTTATATGAACGAAGAGGCCAAAGAGGCGCTTGGTCTAGAGGCCACCGGGCAGGTTGGGGGCCCGGTTGATCAGGCCAGGTTCAAGTTTTATCACCAGTCAGGACGAGCGCTTGGCGTCGGCGAAGCACCCGTTACCCGAGTTCTGGCGACCGGTGATCCCGTTAAAAATGAAATAGTAGGGACCCGGCTTCCTGATGGAGAAATGAACTGGGCGTTGCTTAACGCATTTCTACTGGATATCCAGCTGACGGGTGAGTCGGTGGTGGTCGTTGCTTTCACCAATATCACCGAGCGTGTAAAGGTGGAAATGCAGCTCCACGAAAGTGAGACCCGGGCACGAACCATTCTGGATTCTGTCGAAGAGGGTGTTATTTCTGTCGACAAGGAAAAACTGGTTACGTCATTTAACCCCAGCGCCCAGCAGCTCACAGGTTACGCTGAAGATGAAGGGCTTGGCCGACCGTTGGATGCTATTTTTCAATATGTCGACACTGCGGACGATACCGAAGATGGGATTCAATTCATTCACGAGGGTGTTCTGACAAATGCGAATGGTGGCGAAGTCGTCGTTGAACTACTGATCTCTGAGCTCCTGGACGGCGATGACCTGTCCGGTTGGGTCTATACCTTCCGTGATGTTAGTGAGCAACTGCGCCTTGAGCAGGAACGCGCAACGATGGACAAGATGAGTTCCGTGGGTGTGCTGGCAGGCGGCATTGCTCATGACTTCAATAATTTGCTAACGGCGATATATGGAAATATATCCCTTGCTGAATCGGTCATTCGCGACCCTGACAAGGCGCTCGGTTTTCTTAAGCGAAGCTCTGAATCCATTCAGCTGGCCACTAACCTGACGACTCAACTGCTAACCTTTGCCACGGGGAGCGAGCCTGTCAGGGACGTTGTGGATGTCGAAAAGCTGGTGAGGGAAGCGACCAGGTTCTCGCTCAGTGGCAGTAGCATTGCCGTGACCTTCAGTATTGATTCGGACGTGAATGCAGTGGAAGTAGATGACGGCCAGGTGCGACAGGCCATCAGTAATATTGTTCTGAATGCGAAACAGGCAATGGGAGATGTAGGACTTATCAGGATCGTGATTGCCAATAGTGCACCTGATAGTGAAAAGCCCGGC
>JABBBA010000127.1:0-636 GCA_018607685.1 K189A clade bacterium
GGCCAATCATCAGGATGTTTTTTGGGGATATTTCCGTGCGGAGTTCCTCGTTCAATTGCATTCGTCTCCAGCGGTTTCTGAGCGCAATGGCGACGGCACGTTTTGCATCATTTTGTCCGATGATGTGTTTGTCGAGATCGTGAACGATCTCCCTGGGGGTCATGTTGGACATGTGTTTCCTTTAAAAGGTGATCTCTTCGATCGTTTGTTCCTGGTTTGTATAGATGCAAATATCACCGGCGATGGAGAGGCTCGTCGTTACTATCTCCCGGGCGCTGAGTTCTGTATTGCCCAGTAAAGCTAGGGCCGCTGACTTTGCGTACTGGCCGCCTGATCCGATCGCCATAATGCCATCGTTAGGTTCGACGACGTCTCCGTTGCCGGTTATCAGTAGTGAGTTCTCTTTGTCAGCGACTACAAGGAGGGCTTCGAGACGACGCAGGGCGCGGTCGGTTCGCCAGTCTTTGGCAAGCTCAACCGCGGCAAGCACCAGATTCCCTTGATGTTTCTCGAGCTTTCCTTCAAAGCGCTCAACGAGGGTGAAACCATCAGCGGTGCCGCCTGCAAATCCGGCGATGACATTGTCTTTGTAAAGTCGCCGGAATTTTATTGCGTTTGCTTTCATGACGGTATCAC
>JABBBA010000127.1:646-4073 GCA_018607685.1 K189A clade bacterium
CTTTTGTTTAGGGTCTTTTGTTTAGAGTCTTTTATTTAGGACTTTTTAGTCAGGACTTTTTAGTCAGGACTTTTTGGTCAGGACTTTTTGGTCAGGGCTTTTTGGTCAGAACTTGGGCTTCCGGAGCTGTGGATGACGTTAAAAGAAAGATGGGGTGCGATCAGGTAATTTTCAAGTCCCTATTTTGAGATTCAGGAGGCTGGAATTTTCATCGGAATAGAGGATATCTCGGCCTGGGCGAGCTTGTCCTGGGCCCTGTTCAGCTGGAGTTTCGAATCGAAAGGGCCGGCGATGACTCTGTGCCAGGTGTCTCCGGTCACTTTCACTTCCTGGATGCCAACATCCAGACCCAGCAATATTAAGGTCGCTCTGCGCTCGTCGGCATCGATGGGGTCTTTGAAAGAACCAGCCTGTAAGACCCACCTTGAATCATCAACCACTACTTTTTCACCGGCGTTGGTGTACTCCTCGACGATTGGGACAACTGACTTCGGGAAAATTTCATAGAAATCCCACTGCATCTCCTCAACCTTGGTTTGTGGCTCTGCCCGGGGTTTCCCAGCGTCGGACGGCGGGATGTCTCCAGCGGGTTTTAGATACCAGAGGGCAGCCAGAAAGGTGATGAAGGCGCCGCTCAGGAACCCTGTGAGAAAGGTAGGCAGAGAGAACTTCCGCTCCCGTACCGCGATAGGCGGCGGTTCAGGTGCAGATTTCCTGGAGCGGTGTTTTTTTGCGAAGTCCTGGGTCATTAAGTCTTAAGCAGAGGATATGCGAGATGATTCTATGGAAACTGCGAAAAAGTATCTACGCTGATTTCTTGAATAGAAAGATTTAGGGGTTTCTTTTTCTAAGCTAGTACATGTCTGTTGGATCTACATCCACTGACCAGCGTACTTTCTTCGAATCGGGCAAGGATTCCGTGGTCGCGATAATGTGGCTCAGCTCCCGGTGAAGATCTGATCGGTTATCCGAGGCGACTATCAGCAGCTGTCGATAACGGCCAGCCTTCTTTTCCATAAGTGCAGGTATTGGACCCAACAGGTTAACAGAGTCGCGCACTTTCACCTTATTGATGATGGATTCAAGAAACGATCTGGCGGTAGTTGATGAGTTGGCCTCGGCCCGTATGAGTGCATGGAATGCGAAAGGCGGTAGGGCTGCTTCTTTTCGTTCCAGGAGCAGACCGCTGGCGAACTCGAAATAGCCATTCACAACGAGCGTTTCCATCAGGGGGTGAGTCGCAAAAGCTGTCTGGATAGTGACAGTGCCGGGTTTGTCTGCCCGACCCGAACGTCCTCCTACCTGCAGGATAATCTGGCCGAGTCTTTCCGTAGCCCTGAAGTCTGCCGAGTAGAACCCGGAGTCAATGTCCAACATGGCCACCAGGGTTACGTTGGGGAAATGATGTCCTTTAGCAAGGAGTTGGGTGCCCACAAGTATGGCCGGTTCGCCGGTGTTGATCTCTGAGATGAACGACTCCATCGATCCTTTGCGCCTGGTGGAGTCCCTGTCGATGCGCAGGACGGGGAACTCCGGAAACATTGCCGTCAGCGCCTGCTCTATTCGCTGGGTACCTAATCCTAGTGGTGAGAGATGGCTGCTGCGGCAGGATTGGCAGCTGATGATGTTGTGGCTAATGGTTCCGCAGTGATGACAAACCAGCGTATTGGTACTCAGGTGGTACGTTAGTTTTGCGTCGCATCGCCGGCAATGCGCAATCCAGCTGCACTCGTTGCAGATCATGACCGGTGAGAAACCGCGACGGTTGATAAAAATCAGAACCTGCTCAGCATTTGCGAGTCGCTCACCAATCTGGCGACGTAACGCTCGGGTAAGTCCATCCTTCTGTTCCAGGTGACGAGTATCCAGGAGTTCGTATCGTTCTGGTTCTATGCCGGGTGGGCGCGTTCCCAGTTTTAGCAGGTGGTACTTGCCGCTGTCTGCATTGTGCAGGCTCTCCAGCGAAGGTGTGGCTGAACCCAGAATGACTGGTACGCCTTCGAATCCTGCGCGCAGAACCGCAAGGTCGCGAGCAGAATATCGAAAGCCATCCTGCTGCTTGTACGAGGCGTCATGTTCCTCGTCAACAATGATTGCTCCGGGAAACTTGAGTGGCGTGAAGATCGCGGATCGAGTTCCCAGGATGATGCCTGCTGATCCTTCTCTGGCTCTGAGCCAGCCGAGGGCCCTTTGTTTATCGGTGAGTGAAGAGTGGAGAATCGTGATGGGGACATCGAACCTGTCCTGGAATCTTGAAATAGTCTGGGGCGTCAGGCCAATTTCAGGCACGAGAATCAGCACCTGTTTACCGGACGCAAGTAATGGTTCAATAACTCTCAGATAGACTTCTGTTTTCCCGCTGCCCGTAACACCGTATAGAAGGAAAGGCTTGCCGTCGGTTCGCTGTTGGACTGCGTCTATCGCCGTTGCCTGTTCTTCTGTGACGGTAATGCCCGCGTGGTTAACCGAGCCGCCGGTGAAGGGCTCGAGCGGTTTAGGAACTTCCGTGCGCCAAAGTGCCCAGTCTTTTTTTTCGATCGCCCGGACGCTCTGACTTGAGATATCCATTGCGCTCAGTTCTTCTCTTGTACGCCCGGATTGTTGCAATGCGCCCAGTAATTTCCGCTGCGCGTGTGCTCGTCCCAGGGATTGCAGATCAATCAGCTGGCCTTCAGGTGTCAGGGTCAACAGCTGGGTAGGTTCCTGGGGGTCTGCGCCTTTTCGAAGTATGGTCGGAAGTGCACCTGCCACTACTTCGCCGATCGGATGGTGATAATAGTCAGACGCCCAGCGGCACAACCTGAGGACTGATTCCGGTAGATTTCCCCCGTGGCCCAGTACTTCAAGGACAGGCTTTATCTTTGTCACATCGATATCAGGCTTGCTGTTCAACTCTATGACGACGCCGACCAGCTTCCTCGGTCCAAACGGCACTCGTACGCGCGAACCAATAGTGACTTGTTCGTCCTGGGGCAGGCTATAATGGAACAGGTTGCGTAATGGCGTGGGAACGGCAACGGCTACAAAAATGGTTGAATCCGGCATTATTGACGCGCAGAAGGAAAACACCATTATGCCACTTGTAGGGCAGGCTGTAGCCCGAAGATAATGCGGTCTACCCGGACCTTGCCATTCGATAGGGTTCTGGTATGATTCGCCACCTTTAATTAGCAGGGCTGCTCGAGATGAAAGCCGAAATCCATCCAAAATACGAAGAAATCACTGCAACGTGCAGCTGCGGCAATGTGATCAAAACCCGGTCGACTACCTGTGAAGATATTCACCTGGAAGTTTGCTCTAATTGTCACCCGTTCTACACGGGCAAGCAGAAGGTTATTGACTCAGCTGGCCGAATTGATCGCTTCAACAAGCGTTTCAGCAGAGGGAAGTAGTTGCTGTTGTTTTAAAAAAAAGGCGCCGATGGCGC
>JABBBA010000127.1:4083-8040 GCA_018607685.1 K189A clade bacterium
AAATCGCGAGATAGTCACGAATAAAAAACAAACAGCCTAAAAAATATCCTGGGTGATACTGGAATCTTCTGAGTGATTCCTCGACTCCAACTCCGGCGGTACGCTCTCTTCCCTGAAGATTTCAAAGATGCCTTTGGGGTCAGCGGGGTCGGTTCTAAGGCCTGTTGTTGGGTCAATCTTTACGGAAACCATGCCGTCGGGTCTGGCGAGTTGCGAAGACTCGGATTCCGGTGGGAGTGCGGTTTCCATAAACTCAATCCATGTTTCGATAGGGGTTGTTGATCCCCATTCCCGGTTACCGACCGGGCTGTTGTTGCTGAACCCGGCCCAGGATGTCGCGACCAGGTCCGGGGTGAATCCTGAAAACCAGATGTCTGCGTCGTTGGTCGTGCCGGTTTTTCCGCGGAGGTCTCCTCTTTTCAGGGAGCGCATTGCTTTTGTGCCTGTGCCCCGGCTGATGGCGTCTGAGAGCATGGTATTCATGATGTGAGCGACCCTCGGCTCGACGATTCTTTTAGCCTGGTTAAGACCATTGCAGTTTTCAGTGCAGGCGGCTTCAGGGTTCGCCTGGAAGATGACTTCGCTATTGATAGAGTCCAGTTCGCGAATCAGGTACGGCGTCACCTTGAAGCCACCATTGGCGAATGTGGCGTATCCTGTCGCGACCTCCAAAGGGGTCAGCGCAATGGTTCCTCCACCAAAGGCAAGCTGGAGATCTTTAGGGAAGTTCGATGTGTCGAAGCCAAACCTGGAAACATAGTCGATTGCGTTTTGGGGGCCATAATCCAGGATCACGCGAATGGAGACGAGGTTGATGGACCGGTACAAGGCTTCTCGCAACCGGATGTTGCCATGAAATACATCACCGGAATTTTTTGGACGATAAGTCTCTTCCTGTTCTCCCCCGGGTAAGACCAGTGGAGCATCGTTGTATATCGACGCGGCTGTAAGGCCGTTTTCTATGGCGCCGGTGTAATAAAAAGGTTTGAAATTGGATCCTGGTTGACGCCGCGCCTGGGTCGCGTGATTGAACTGTCTTGCATTGAAATCAAAACCGCCAACGATCGCCTTAATGGCGCCATCATAGGGATCGAGTGCGACGATAGCGCCCTGAATATTTGGATGTTGTCCTAACCGAACGGTTCCGTCTGCTGATTCCTCATAACGAATGACGTCGCCTGGACCCACGATTTCGGTGGCGGTCTTGGGGCTGGGCCCGCGTCGATTGACATCGATGTAAGGTCTCGCCCATCTGAGTCCGTCCCAGTTAATGCTTATTTCCTCGAGGTCCTGGGTCAGGACGCTGATTTCCGTTTCTTCAACCCTGGTAACAATGCCAGGGTGCTGGTGACCGAACGTGCTCATTTCGGTCAGTGTCCGCGACCAGTTCTCCGGATAACCATACTCTGGCGCAGCAAGGAATTCGTCTGTCCCCTGGATCCTTCGATATTCTGGCCCCCGGTATCCGTGTCGCCGGTCGTACTCAAGCAACTTTTTATTGACCGCTGCCTCTGCTGCCTGCTGCATTTGGGACGAGAGGGTTGTATGGGCAATCATTCCCTGGTTGTAAGCATTCCTTCCGTATTCTTGAAGTAAGTGCTTACGTACCATTTCCGCTGCGTAAAGTGCAGGAAGCTCGACATTCCGAACGTACACCTGAGCGGTGATAGGGGACTGGAAAGCTTCCTCATATTGCGGCTGGCTGATCGAACCCTGCTCCCGCATGCGAGTGAGGACCAGATTACGCCGCGTAATTGCGCGACGTGGACCGTTTATCGGATTTCCTGCCTCGGGCGCCTGCGGAATGCCAGCGAGCATTGCCTGCTGCGCGAGACTGAGCTGGTTAACATCTTTCCCATAATAGGTGTTCGCGGCGGCCTGGATGCCAAAGGCGTGTTTGCCGAAGGGTATAATGTTGAGATACAGCGTCAGTATTTCTTCCTTGGAAAGCTCCCGCTCAATCTTGAGGGCGAGCAGCATCTCTTTGAATTTCCGAAGAAATCTGACCTCAGTGTCACCCGATATGTTCTTTACCAGCTGCATCGTAATGGTCGATGCGCCCGTTCTTATGGCACCGCGGTTGCGCACCAGTTGCCAACTGGCGTTAACCAGTGTTACCAGGTCAATACCGCCGTGTTCAAAGAAGCGTTTATCCTCTGTATCCAGCAGGGCCTTGATAAACAGGGGTGGAATTTCATCGAAGGTCACGGGGGTCAGTCGTTCGCCGAATTCCTGAATCAGCAGTCCATCGTCAGAGTAGATTCGAAGCGGGGCCTTTAATGCGACCTCACTGAAGCTTCTGGTGTCGGGTATTTGTGGGTTTAGATAAAGGAACGCTGCTGTCAGAACCAGTAAAATTGCGCTCCCCAGGCCAGTCAGAGACCAAAAAATAAGATTGAATGTTGTTTTCATCAGGGACAGCGCACATCTAGTGGGACTTAAAGCTGCGTCATTATAGGTGCAAAGGTCAGGCATGCGAAATTGGAAAAAAGGATTATACTATTTCGCCCATTTCCCCGTGGTACATCGGTGGCAGGAGGAGTAGATCGGGGCTCCTGAATTAGAGAAATTGTCGAAAAATGAATGTTTTACGTCATTATTTTCATTTAAATTGTTTGCTCTCTGATTAAACCTGTTATTTAATGTGATTCTGCATGAAGTTGCTGTAAGTGCTCGTACTTCATAGGAAATTAGGAAAATAGAGTGTTCGCATTTCTAAATAAAGGACCCACCAGTATGTTGGGGCTGGATATCAGCTCCACCTCGGTCAAGCTTTTGGAACTGAGTAAATCGGGTGGTGAATACAAAGTTGAAAGCTATGGCGTAGAGCCCTTGCCTGAAAATGCTGTGGTGGAAAAGAACATCAGCGACGTCGAAGGTGTTGGTGAAGCTATCCAGCGTCTGGTCGAACGTTGCAAGACAAAAGTGAAGCTGGCGGCCGTAGCGGTTGCCGGTTCAGCGGTCATTACCAAGACCATCGAAATGAGCGCCACCCTCAATGAAGACGAAATGGAGAATCAACTCCAGCTGGAAGCCGACCAGTACATTCCCTATCCGCTGGAAGAAGTTGCACTGGATTTTGAAGTTCAGGGTCTTTCTCCCAGAAGTGAGGAGCAGGTCGAAGTGCTCATTGCAGCATGTCGGCGAGAAAATGTTGAAATGCGCGAAGCCGCACTTGAGCTTGGCGGGTTGAAGGCAAAGGTCGTGGATATTGAAGCCCATTGCATGCAGCGGGCGTTTGATCTGGTACGAGACCAGTTTGCAAATGACGATGATGATGAAGAAGACAAGGTCATCGCCATTGTCGATATCGGCGCAACAATGACGACACTCTCGGTGTTGACCAGCGGCGGAGCGCCTTATACCCGCGAGCAGCTGTTCGGTGGAAAACAGCTAACCGAAGAGATTCAACGACGCTATTCCCTTTCAGTCGAGGAAGCCGGCCTTGCAAAGAAGCAGGGCGGCCTGCCTGACGATTATGAAACCGAAGTGCTTCAGCCCTTTAAAGAGGCCGTAGTGCAACAGGTCACACGTTCCTTGCAATTCTTTTATTCATCAAGCGCATACGATGATGTTGATCACATTATTCTTGCTGGTGGCACATCCTCAATCGACGGTTTGTCTGAAATGGTAGCGGCGAAGCTGGGTACCCCAACGAGCATTGCAAACCCATTCGTCAATATGTCGTTGTCGTCTCGTGTGAACGAGGCCAACCTGCACAACGATGCCCCGGCAATGATGATTGCCTGTGGGCTGGCACTGCGTAGTTTCGACTAGTGCCCGGGATGAGGAGCGAATAATGATCAATGACATCAAAATTAATTTACTTCCCTGGCGGGAAGAGTTAAGAGAAGAAAAGAAGAAGGAGTTTCTCAACATTACGGTTGCGATACTTCTTCTTGCCGGAGCGATTGTGGGTGGCGTTGACCGCTATTATAATCGCGCGATTGATTTGGA
>JABBBA010000309.1 GCA_018607685.1 K189A clade bacterium
CGTCGGTACTGCCTTTTACAATCAACCCGTAAGCAATTTCAGCAACTTCGCGGCGCCTGACTTCATGGTCAACGACTAGCGGCATTCATCCTCCGCGCGTCCCGGTTCGACTACCTTTTCCCAGGTGCGATTCATTGAGCGCTGGCATCCATCGCCGCGATATAGGCGTATGTCATACCTGCCCCGATAGTACCTCCTGCACCGGGATAATAGTTACCCATTACCGAAGCAGAGCTATTCCCAGCCGCATAGAGACCTGCCACCACCGTACCATCTTCGCGTAGCACCTGAGCATATTCGTTAGTCAGCAAGCCTCCCTTGGTTCCAAGATCACCGGCTTTCACTTCCATGGCATAAAATGGCGGTGTGGCAACGGGCCCAAGGCACGGATTCGGTCTGTGAGCAGGATCACCTGCGTACAAATCAAAAGCGCTTTCGCCCTTCGAGAAATCTTCATCTTTGCCCGAGGCGGCCATGGCATTAAACCTGGCTACTGTCTGCGCCAGCCCTGCTGCATCTATGCCCGTATGTTTGGCCAGTTCTTCCAGCGTATCTGCTCGCTTTACATATCCATTCTCGATATAGCGTTCGGGCGTTATGCCCGGCAACATGCCACCGATCGCATACTTGCTACGATATGCGTGGTCGAAAATGATGTGGGCAGGCAGCGCAGTTTCCTCGTAAATAATTCGCCCCAATTCGTTGTAGGGTCTGGCTTCATTAGCGAAGCGTTCTCCCTGGGCATTAACGATCATCATGTGCGGCAAGCCCCGCTCAAATACAACAATCGCGGGTGAGCTTCCCGGCGGCATTAACGAAGGCATCCACCACATGTCATCCATCAGGTCGACGGCCGCGCCGATTTCCGAACCTGCCTTAATGCCATCACCGGTATTGCCACGTGAACCCGAGGTATAACTGCCATCGTTCCAGTCATCCCCCCCTTTCTCACCAAAGAACTGTTTACGCATGGTCGGGTTTCTCTCGAAGCCCCCCGCGGCCATCACCACGCCCTTGCGCGCACGTATTGTGACGCTGGTTCCATTTTTCATGGCACGAACACCAGTAACAGCACCATCCTCAATCACTAATTCTTCGAGAGGGGTTTCCATCCACAACGGCACGTCTTTTTGCTGCAGGGACAAGCGCAGTCGAGAGATCAATGCCCCTCCGTTGGATATATGTTTACGCCCGGCAATCTTGTTCCACAGATTGCGTGGGAAGAACTTCCACACCTGGAGCAGTCCCAGGGGATTAGCTCGGAAGAATGCCAAACGGCGCAATTCTGTTACGGAACCTACAACCCCACCGGGAACAGCAAGATTTGACCGACGCAATTTACCAAAGTCTTTAAGGCGACGACCGGAAATCACTTTGGGGTCAATGGATCGACCACCCTTGGAGCCTCCTGGGGTTTCGGGACGATAATCAGGAAAGCCATGAACCAGATTGAATTCGAGCTCACTGTTGGACTCCATGTATTCGGCCATTACCGGCGCACTATCAACGAAGGCCTGCAGTTTGGCCTCGGCGACCCGCTGACCAATATTGTGCTTCAGGTAAGTCAGGGCATCGTCAGGATTGTCATCAATCCCTGCCCTTTTCATCAACGGGTTATTGGGTATCCAGGCAACACCACCGGAAAGTGCAGTTGTGCCTCCATAGAAAGCTTCTTTCTCCAGCACAATCACATCAAGGCCTTCGTTGTCAGCGACGACAGCTGCCGTTAGTCCGGCTGCACCCGTACCTACTACTACCAGGTCAGTCTCATGGTCCCAGTTTATGCCGCTCACCTGCTTAACCTTTTAGCTCGGCGCTAGTCCGAGAAAGCTTTTAGTGTAACGAGTGTTATATTTAAATACTGGTTTGTCAATGGACCCCGGGAGGAAATCTGATCGCTCTCCCCCATTGATTGAGCCATAACAAGGAACCCAGCGGCCCACCGGGTTTCATGTGTTGCCGGATTGAACCATTTTCGCCCAGGTATCCCTCAGGCCAACGACACGATTAAAAACAAGCGCTTCCGACGTCGAATCCTTACTATCCAGACAGAAGTAGCCTTCACGTTCGAACTGGAATTTATCTTCAGATGAGGCCAGCTTCAATCCAGGCTCAACAAACCCCTGGTGAACTGTCAGTGACTCATCATTGATCAGCTCGTGATAGTCACGCTCATCCGCATCTGGAAAATCCACGGTAAACAGCGGTTCGTAGACCCTGATTTCAGCGGGCAGCCCCTCGGTTGCCGATACCCAGTGAATGACCCCGCGCACCTTGCGGCCTTCCGGATTCTTCCCGAGGGTGTCAGGATCGTAGCTCGCAAGAATCTCCACGATCTCACCAGCGTCATCCTTAATGACTTGTTCTGCCTTGATGACGAAACCATATCGAAGCCGTACTTCATCTCCCAGGACCAGGCGCTTGTACTTTCTGTTGGCTTCTTCCCGGAAATCTTCCCGGTCTATATAAAGCTCCCGGGTGAAGTTCATCGTGCGTGCACCCATCGTTTCATCTTTAGGATGGTTTGGTAGCTCAAGGCTCACACTTTCATCTTCCGGGAAATTCTCGATAACCACCTTCACCGGATTCAACACACCCATTACCCGCGGCGCTGAGGAATCGAGCTCTTCTCGGATACAACTCTGCAATAAAGCCAGTTCAACATTGTTATCGCTTTTTGTAACACCGATACGGCGACAGAAATCCCTGATGGAAGCCGCGGTGTATCCGCGTCGACGCAACCCTGACAAGGTGGGCAAACGAGGATCATCCCAGCCATCTACCATATTTTCTTCGACCAGCTGGCGAACCTTGCGTTTACTCATCACCGTGAACTGCAGGTTCAGCCGCGAGAATTCTATCTGCTGCGGATGGCAGTTCATGGCGAGCTCATCGAGCACCCAATCGTAGAGTGGGCGATGATCCTCGAAACTAAGATCACACAGTGAATGCGTAATACCCTCAAGGGAATCTGATACACAGTGGGTGTAGTCGTACATGGGGTAGATACACCATTCATTTCCTGTCTGGTGATGCTCAATATGTCTGATGCGATAAATCGCCGGGTCCCGCATATTGATGTTCGGAGAACTCATATCAATTTTGAGACGAAGAATGTGTTCGCCATCGGCAAACTCGCCGGCTCGCATTCTTCGAAACAGGTCGAGGTTTTCATCAATCGTTCTGGATCGATAGGGACTGTCCTTTCCTGGACGGGTCAATGTGCCGCGGTATTCCCTTAGCTCGTCTGACGACAAGGACTCGACGTAAGCCTTTCCTCCTTTTATCAACTGTTCGGCGAACTGATACAACTGC
Source organism: K189A clade bacterium (assembly GCA_018607685.1). Classification (GTDB taxonomy): domain Bacteria; phylum Pseudomonadota; class Gammaproteobacteria; order Pseudomonadales; family Azotimanducaceae; genus UBA9659. The sequence goes on from JABBBA010000309.1 coordinate 3,316, forward strand.
TCGAAATAGTCGGAGGCATAGCGCTCTTCCTTCCACTTGAAACCCAACCATTCAATGTCGCGCTTTATGGCATTAATAAACTCAACGCTTTCCTTCAGCGGGTTTGTATCATCGAAACGAAGGTTGGTTGTGCCGTTAAATTCCTCCGCCATGCCAAAACTCAGGCAGATCGCCTTGGCGTGACCAATATGGAGATAGCCATTGGGCTCAGGTGGAAACCGGGTTATAACCTGGCCGGAATTTTTTCCATCCGCCACATCTTTCTCGATAATGCTTCGGATGAAGTTACTTGGATATTGTTCTTCGGTATTACTCATTTTTTGTTGCTACTCATATTGGTACTACTCATATTGGTACTACTCATATTGGCACTACTCATATTGGTACTACTCACGGAATTCCATATCAACTATCTAACCACTAAAGAAAGACGGCGCCCGCACAGGTGGCCGTAACCATTACAAACAGAAGCCATTTTAACGTGTTTTGACTGACGTTAATGGCAAATCGAACACTCGCCATTGCACCGGCAATACTGCCAACGGCCAGAATCAAACCGGGGATCCACCAGACCTGACCCCGCAGGGCGAAAATAACCAACGCCACACCCGAGAAGACCGCAGTACACACCGTTTTGAGGGCATTCGTTCTGATCAGGTCATAGCGAAGACCTCCCGCCAGGGCAGCGATGAGAATGAATCCAACACCTGCCTGGATAAAGCCACCGTAGACGCCCGCCAGAAATAGTCCAACACCGGCAACAGGCCGGTCCGTCAGTTTGTAGGGTTCAGTTCCATCAGCCGGAATAACAGTTTCCGGCCTGATCACCATCACCAGCGCCATTGTGATCATCGATCCCAACAGCACCGGTTTAAGCACCCACACCGGCAGGAAGGACGCCAGCAAGGAGCCTGCCAGTGCGCCCACCACCGTTGGCACCAGAACGGGTAATATCGCAGACTTATCCAGTTTGTCCTGATCACTAAAACCTTTAGCACCGGTCACCGACTGCATTAGGACGCCGACGCGATTCGTGGCATTGGCAACATCGGCGGGCATACCCAACATCATCAACGCAGGTAACGTCAGCATGGAGCCACCGCCCGCCAGAGTGTTAATGAAACCGGAAATGAGTCCAGTTACCAACAACAGGCAGGTCATTAGAATTGAAAGCTCGTATTCCACTACTGTTAATCCAAAGGAAGCTTGTCTGGCACGAAATGCAGCATGGTATAGAGGACATCAGCCCTTGTCACTGAGTTGGTCCCTTGCAATCCCGGAGTGAAGGGCTATTATGCTTCCCAATGAATACACAAATAACCCAGCGATTTAGCAACCCAGTCAACCCGTTGGCGGCAACTGCCGTTGATACGTGGTGGCTGGGCTATTACTTTTTCGTCAGAAGCTAAATCGCTCAGTAACGTGGGCGGTCATTCCGCCATCGAAACCCCGACAGGCGGACGCCATCGGGGTTTTTTTTGGACTTTTTTTAACTGGACAGCTTGCGACATAGACAGGACAGACCGATGAACGAAATTAAAGTGGATGATCTAAACGTGTTAAGTGAAGAGACCCTGATAAACCCGGAAGAACTGAAAAATAGTGTTCCAGCCTCAGATCACGCGCTGGAAACCGTTTCCAGGGGCAGGCTTGCCATCAAGAAAATACTGAATCGACAGGACCCCAGGATTTTTCTGATCGTTGGCCCCTGCTCCATTCACGACACGACCGCGGCAATGGAGTATGCGCAGCGACTGAAAGCGTTATCCGATGAAGTCGATGACACACTCTTGCTGGTCATGCGCGTCTACTTTGAGAAGCCGCGCACAACAACGGGGTGGAAGGGATTGATCAACGATCCCCACATGAATGATTCCTTCAACATCACTGAAGGGCTAAAACAGGGCCGAGAGTTGCTGGTTAATCTCGCCGAACTGGGACTACCAACCTCAACCGAAGCACTGGACCCGGTAACCCCTCAATACCTCCAGGACCTGATTTCCTGGAGTGCCATTGGCGCCAGAACAACTGAATCACAAACCCACCGCGAAATGGCAAGTGGTCTGTCCTCGGCCGTTGGATTCAAAAATGGTACTGATGGTGGTCTTGAGGTCGCCATTAACGCCCTGCAGTCGGTTTCAGCACCCCATCGATTCCTTGGCATTAATCACCAGGGCGAGGTTTCGGTAATCCATACCCGGGGGAATGCTCATGCGCATATCGTTCTTCGGGGTGGTGGCGGAGGAACGAACTATGATTCCGTCAACGTGAATATTTGTGAACAGCACCTGCTCAAGGCCAATATCCCGACAAACATCATGATCGATTGCAGCCATGCTAATTCGAGCAAGGATCCCAGTCTGCAGCCACTTGTCATGAGCAACGTTGGTAACCAGATCATCGAGGGGAATCAGTCTATCGTCGGCCTGATGGTCGAGAGTAACCTTGAACATGGAAATCAGTCGATTCCCGAGAACCTGTCTGACCTGAAATACGGCGTCTCTGTAACGGATGCCTGCGTAGACTGGAACACTACAGAGACAATGATCAGGGAACTAAGGGATAAGGTTAAAGATATCTTACCGGGACGGAAGTCTCTGGATAGTGAGTTGGAAAAAACCGCCTAAGCGGTGTAGATCAGGGGGCGGACAAAATACAGTAGTAAAGTGCTCCAGTATTTACTCCAATCCCGGAACTACTCTGGCTGATAGTAAGCGTTTTCCGTCACTGCATGGTCGGTGACATCGCGCACGGCAGTCAATTCCGGCAGGCGTTCGAGCAAGGTTTTTTCAACGCCATCTTTCAATGTCATTTCGACCATGCCACACCCCTGGCAACCGCCGCCGAACTGAAGGACAGCGATTTCCAAATCAACCACCTCGACAAGGCTTACCATCCCACCGTGAGACGCAAGTCCAGGATTAATCTCGCTGTGCAGCACGTAATTGATCCTGTCTTCCATTGGGCTGTCTTCTGAGACATTTGGGACTTTGGAGTTTGGTGCCTTGATGGTCAGCTGGCCGCCCATTCTGTCTTCTGCGTAATCTACCAATGCGTCTACCAGGAATGGCTGGCTACGATCATCAATCCAGGCAGGAAACCCTTCGTACTCGATACGCTCATCATCCGGCTGCTCTTCACCCGGCCTGCAATAGGCAATACAGGTTTCGGCCGTGGGCGTTCCAGGGTCTGCGATGAATATCCTGATACCAATTTCGCCCTCTTCCTGTTTGGATAGGAGCTCAAGTAAGTAGGCCTGTGCAGAGGGCGTGATTTCAACCATGGGATTAACTTTCTAATAAGTAGATGCGGTATTTTAGCGGAAAGCCATGCTTGTAAAAACCATAGGTTTTATAGGGTCAGAACTTGCCTCCGTATGAGATCAGCTCATGTTGAAGGACCAATATCTTCAATACCTCCGAATGTCCGTATTGGTAGAATTGGCGCCACTTTCAGCCAGTTAGAAGAAACCCATGAATGCAGCCATCTCAGAACAACTTCGAAACATTCTTAACCAGAGAGTGCTCGTCATGGATGGGGCCATGGGCACATCGATCCAGGATCTGAGGCTTGGTGAAGAAGATTATCGGGGTACGCGCTTCCAGGACCACCCCAGCCCACTCAAAGGTAATAATGAGCTTCTGACGCTGACGCGACCTGATGTGATCACTGACATCCACCTGAGTTACCTGCGTGCCGGTTCCGACATCCTGGAGACCAACACCTTCACAGCCAACTCCGTATCCCAGGCAGACTATGGCACCGAATCGCTTTGCTATGAACTCAATCGGGATTCAGCCAGATTGTGTCGCGAGGCGATCGACATTGTGCTGACGGAAGACCCATCGAAGCCACGTTTTGTGGCGGGTGCTATCGGTCCCACAACACGAGCAGCGAGCCTGTCTCCTGATGTGAATGACCCGGGCTATCGCAGTATTACGTTTGATGATCTTGTCGCTGACTACAGCACCTGTGTCGAAGGACTGATGGAAGGCGGCGCCGATATCATCCTTATTGAAACCATCTTCGATGTCCTGAACTCAAAGGCGGCCATTTTTGCGGCACGCAAAGTGTTTACCGAAAAGGGAATCTCACTACCCATCATGGTCTCAGGCACAATCACGGATGCCAGCGGCCGCCTGCTCTCCGGCCAAACCACAGAAGCATTCTGGGCATCGATTCGCCATTCAAACCCATTATCAGTCGGTTTCAACTGCGCGCTGGGTGCCGATGAACTGAGGCCCTATATAGAAGAGCTTTCCCGGGTTGCCGATTGCTTCGTCTCCGCTTACCCAAACCGTGGCCTACCTAACGAGTTTGGCGAGTATGACGAAACCGTTGATCACATGGCCAATTCCATCAAGGACTACATGGACTCCGGGCTCGTCAATATCATTGGTGGATGCTGTGGCACGACGCCGGAACACATTGCCGCGTTCACCGAACTCGCAGCATCATCTGTCGTTCGCAGGCCGAAAGCCCGCTCACGCGACTGCCTGTTATCCGGCCTTGAGCCCTTTTCGATTAATGAGGACTCCCTGTTTGTGAATGTCGGTGAGCGAACCAACGTTACCGGTTCCGCGAAGTTTGCCCGGCTAATTCGTGAAGAAAACTATGAGGAAGCGCTTCAGGTCGCACGGGAACAGGTTGAGAACGGTGCGCAAATCATCGACATCAACATGGACGAAGG
>JABBBA010000237.1:0-733 GCA_018607685.1 K189A clade bacterium
GGGTGATATCCATTTCTTGACCTGCTCCGGATAGAGATTTGAAAGTAGCAAAAAGGCTCACCAAAATAGCACCTTTTAAGGTGATGGAATTGCTCGCGCGCGCTAACGAACTCGCGTCACTTGGCCATGATGTGATTCACCTTGAGGTGGGGGAGCCAGACTTTGATACACCGGCCCCAATCCTCGCGGCCGGTTCACGGGCTATCGCAGCGGGTAAAACAAGGTATACGGACGCACGGGGTACTCCTGAACTCAGGCAGGCTATTTCAGGTTTTTATAAGCTTAGCCTGGGTATTGAAGTGGGCGTAGAACGAATATTCATCACTGCAGGTGCTTCGGGTGGATTGTTGTTGCTCAGTGCCCTGTTACTGGATCCGGGTGAAAATCTGTTGATGCCGGATCCGGGTTATCCCTGTAATCGCCATTTTCTCTCCAGCTTTAATGCTGAAGGCTTACTGGTGCCCGTGGGTGCCGAGCAAAACTATCAGTTAACCCCGTCATTGGTTGAGGAATACTGGGACAGCAGGACTCGCGGGATTCTGGTCGCATCTCCGGCCAATCCTACAGGGTCGATATTGAGCCAGGAAACCATCAGGGAGCTTGGTGAGGTCGTGCGAAAAAAAGATGGCATCTTGATGGTAGATGAAATCTACCAGGGATTGGTTTACGAAGAGCACACCTCAGGGTCTGCCCTTGTGCAGGCGCCTGAAGCGATTGTAATAAACAGTTCTTC
>JABBBA010000237.1:743-4084 GCA_018607685.1 K189A clade bacterium
TAAACAGTTTTTCGAAATACTTTGGGATGACCGGATGGCGCCTTGGATGGGTGGTTGTGCCTGAAGTACTTGTCGCAGATCTTGAAAAGCTTGCCCAGAACCTTTTTATCTGTCCCTCTTCCATTGCGCAGGAAGCCGCGCTCGTGGCTTTTGACCCCGAGTCCATTGCGACAATGGAAGCGCAAAAAGCTGAGTTTGCCATTCGCAGAGACTACCTTGTGCCTGCGCTCAAGGAGTTGGGGTTTGAGATCCCGCTAATGCCGGCAGGTGCGTTTTATGTCTATGCGGGTCTACCGAACAATGCGCCGGACGCCGAGCAATTCTGTGATCAACTGCTCGAAAACCATTTCGTTGCCGTGACACCCGGAACTGACTTTGGTTTTCACAATGCCGACAGGTTTATTCGCATCAGCTACGCGAGAGACTTGTCACAGTTGAAAGAGGCTGTTTGCCGCATTAGGAAAATGCTCGGATGAAGGATCTGGTTCACGCTCGATTGATAAAAAGATACAAACGTTTCCTCGCTGATGTGAGGTTAGACAATGACGAAATAATAACGGTTCATTGTCCTAACACCGGTTCAATGAAGAACTGTACCGAAGAGAATGCGGAAATCTGGATGTCTGATTCGGATAACCCAAAAAGGAAGTATCGCTATACCTGGGAATACCTGAAGACATCGCGTGATCACTACATCGGAATCAATGCCGGAAAAGCAAATCAACTGGTTCAATCCGCCATCCGGGATGAACTGGTTCCGTCGTTGGCGGGTTATGAGGCGATTCGTCCAGAGGTGAAGTATGGAGATGAAAACAGTCGAATCGACCTGTTGCTGCAGGGGAGTAAGAGAAGGGACTGTTATGTCGAAGTTAAAAGCGTGACCTTGCTGGAGGATCCGCCTGCACGTGGGATCGGCTACTTTCCGGATGCTGTGACTGACCGGGGGGCCAAGCACCTGAGGGAGCTCACTAAAGTGGCTCAGTCCGGCGCCAGATCCGTTTTGTTTTTTTGCGTTCAGCATACGGGCATTCAGGAAGTCAGACCCGCCGATCATATTGATAGTGAATACGGGAGGTTGCTTCGAGAGGCGTTGGATAATGGGGTCGAAGTGTTGGCCTATAAGGTCAGGAAGTCGAACAAGGGGTTTCGATTACGAAGAGATCTTCAGGTCATTGTATGAGGATGGCCGCCGATACCGTTATCAGCCCTTTAAGCGTTGCGGGCGAACGCTACTGTCGAGCTGAACTTGAAAAGTGAAAGTAAAACGCTTCAGGGGTTAATGCTCACCAGACAATGGCACGACGCTGGTCGTGGGCAATCGCTCGTCTATTGGTTGGCAACTAACGAGGGACCTGTAAGGCTTGAGTTTACTGGGCAGGAGTCCGTGTTCTTTATCCCTGCTTCCAGCCTTTCCAGTGCCGAGCCGGTTCTCGCCGCTGATCTTAAGTGGCGAAGTGCGCCGGTTGAGCTACGCTGCTTCAGCGAGACCTTCGAGCCGGTAATCGCGTGCTATTTCAGAAACCAGCGTGATTTGGGTCTGGCAAGAGCACTGTTACAGAATCACCAGATTCCCACCTACGAAGCGGATATCCGGCCCACGGACCGGTATTTGATGGAGCGCTTCGTGCAGGGAACCATGGAAGTCTCAGGAGAATTTATCGTTGCAGAAGGTTACCTGACCGCTGAAAATCCCAGGATCCGAAAGGCTTCATTTGAACCTGGATTGTCAGTCGTTTCCCTGGATATCGAAACATCGATCTCTAATGGCAACATACTTAGTATCGCGGTTGATGGTGACGGCGTTAGTAAGGTTTTCATGTTGGGCAAGTTGCAGCCAACATCGCTCCCCTACCTCGAATTCATTGATAGCGAGGCTGCACTGCTTCAACGGTTTATGGTTTGGTTTGCGGAGCTGGATCCCGATGTGATTATTGGTTGGAGCATTGTTGGATTTGATCTTAAGTTTCTCCAGGATAGGGCAGACGTCCTGGGAGTAGAATTTAATATTGGTCGTGGCGGTTCCCCCGTCAGTTGGCGTTTTCTGGATAGAGGCCAACAAAGAGTTTATGCGGTTGTTCCTGGCAGGGTGGTTCTCGATGGGATTGAGCTGCTTCGAACCGCGACCTACAGTTTTGAAAGCTTCTCGCTTGAGAATGTCTCCCGGGAGTTACTCGGTAGGGGGAAGCTGGTGCACGATGTTGATTCGCGTGCGGTTGAGATTGAGGACATGCATCGCACCGATCAGGAGAGCCTTGCTCGATACAATCTTGAAGACTGCACGCTTGTATTGGACATTTTCAGGCACACCAACCTTATCGATTTCGCGATAAGGCGATCATGCCTGACGGGATTGGAAATGGATCGGCAGGGTGGGTCCGTTGCTGCCTTTGATTTTCTGTACCTGCCTAAACTGCACCGCATGGGATTTGTCGCGCCTGTGGTAGACGAGGAAACCATCGTTCATAGCCCCGGTGGATATGTGCTTGATTCGTTGCCCGGTTTGTATCGTGACGTCATCGTGCTCGACTTCAAGAGCCTGTATCCCAGCATCATTCGAACCTTTCATGTCGACCCGCTGGCCATGATCAAAGAAGATGCGGATCGCATTCCTGGCTTTCTTGAGGCGAGCTTTTCGAAGAGTCATCACATTCTTCCTGACATCATTAAAGAGCTGTGGCAGGCGCGTGACGAAGCAAAAAAAGATGCTGATGCAGCCGGTTCCCAGGCGATTAAGATCATTATGAACTCGTTTTACGGCGTACTGGGCACTCCGGGTTGCCGATTCTTTGACCCGCGGCTCGCGAGTTCCATCACCATGCGCGGGCACGAAATTCTACAGAAAACCAGGGACCTGATTGAGGAGCAGGGCTACTCGGTCATTTATGGCGACACAGATTCAGTATTCGTTTTACTGGATAAGGTTGAAGATGAAGTGAAAGCTGCAGGGTCGCGGCTTGCTGACCATCTAAATGATTGGTGGACCAGCGAGCTCAAGCACCGGTATGGCATACCCAGTTACCTGGAGATCGAATTCGAGACTCATTTTGAAAAGTTTTTTATGCCAACGATCAGGGGTTCGGAGAAAGGAAGCAAGAAACGTTACGCGGGTATGGTCAGGGACAGCGACGGAAAATCACAGTTCATTTTCAAAGGACTTGAAAGTGTTCGAAGCGATTGGTCGCCGCTGGCAAGGGAGTTTCAAATAGAGTTGTATCGCAGAGTGTTTATGGACGAGCCTCATTTGACTTATATTAGGGAGACTGCTGAGCGACTGCTGAGGGGCGAGTTGGACGAGAAGCTCTCACTTCGAAGGCGATTACGACGAAAGCTCAACGATTACA
>JABBBA010000237.1:4094-7977 GCA_018607685.1 K189A clade bacterium
CATGTAAGGGCCGCACGGCTTGCGGATTCGGAGCGCGTCAGCAGAGGGTTGAAACCAACCCATGAGCATGGCGGCTGGATTGAATACCGGATGACGCTGAACGGGCCTGAGCCCTTGCCATATTTGACTTCAGCGATCGATTATCATTTCTATCTGGACCGCCAACTGGCGCCGATCGCTGATGCGATTCTTGCCCTTGAGGGAAGCTCGCTGGCGCTGCTCATGGATAAGCAGATGGGCCTATTTGAGTAATCCGTCGACCTCTTCCTGGGTAAGCCGTGCACCGAAGCGTTCAACCAGCGTGGATGCAGATTTATTTGCCAGTTCGTTAGCTTCACTGAATGTAAGACCTCGACAAAGACAATGCAGAAAGGCACCGGCAAATATGTCGCCCGCTCCGGTTGTATCGACAGCCTTGGTGGGGACGCCCGCCGCCGTCGTCAATTCCTGGCCATCAAATGCCACCGAGCCGTCCTTACCGCAGGTAATAACAAAGGATTTGCAGATGTCTTTTAGTCCTGCGACACAGTCTTCGACGGATTCTGCACCGGTTAGTAATCGGGCTTCATCGTGATTACAAAACAGTAGATCAACGCCGCCATTGAGCAATTGCTCATAGTTTGCCTTGAAGTTCTCGACCATCGCCGGGTCCGAAAGGGTAAGGGAAACAGGGACGCTCGAGGTGCGGGCGATCTCCTGAGCCTCAAGTGCGGCCTGGAATCCCGTTGTGGAGCTGACCAGGTAACCTTCGATGTACAGGTAAGATGAATGCTTAAGAGCATCCGGGTTCAGCTCATTGGGGGACAGGAAGTTCGTGATACCGAGGCAGGTGGTCATTGTTCTTTCCGCGTCAGGGGTGACCATGGAAATACACTGGCCGGTGGCGCCCTGTTCTCGTTCATCGCTCAGGTTGGTATCAATTCCCGCATGGTTGAGGTCTTTGACAAAAAAGTCCCCGGTGGGATCATTGGCGACTTTGCAGCTGTAGAATGCCTGGCTACCCAGTTGGGAAGCGATGACCATCGTGTTTGCAGCTGATCCACCACCCGCCTGTTTGACAGCCAGGTGTTCATGCTCATGCTCCAGAAGTCGAATTAACCTCTTCCTGTCGTCTTCTTCTATCAGGGTCATGATGCCCTTGGGTAGTTTCGCATGATCAAGAAAGGCGTCGTCGACCTCATATTCCGTGTCGACCAGTGCGTTTCCGATTCCATAGACGTCGTACTTTTTCATGTATTTAGTTCCTTGAATGCATTTTGTGCGGCGTCCAGTGTGTCCCTGATTTCCTTGTCGCCATGGGATGCGGAAACAAACCCGGACTCAAATGGGGAAGGGGCAAGGTTAATGCCCTGGCGCAACATCGCGTGAAAAAAGTCATTAAACATTTTGCTGTCAGCGTTCATGACCTGGGAAAATCTTGTCACAGGGTTCGCTCCGGTGAAGAAGAAGCCAAACATGCTGCCGACCCGGTTGGTCGTAAAAGGAATGCGCGCGGTATCAGCCAGCGACTGAAGGCCATCAGTGAGTTGGGCGGATTGCTGCTCCAGTCCCTCATAGAACCCAGGCTCATCAATGAGTTCCAGCGTCGTTAAGCCAGCCTGCATAGCGATTGGATTCCCCGACAGGGTTCCCGCCTGATAGACGCCACCAAGAGGCGCGACGACTTCCATTACTTCACGCTTGCCGCCGAATGCCCCAACGGGCATGCCTCCGCCGATGATCTTTCCGAGCGTCGTTAGATCGGGGGTTATATTGTAGACAGATTGAGCGCCACCCTTTGCAACGCGAAAGCCTGTCATGACTTCATCAAAAATAAGCAGTGAGCCGTGACTGTCGCAGGCGTCTCGAAGGGCCTGGAGGAAGCCGGGAATGGGTGGAACACAACCCATATTTCCAGCGATAGGCTCGACGATTATGGCTGCGATTTCGTTTCCTTTCTCCCTGAAGATCTTTTCGATCTGCTCAATGTTATTGAATTCGAGGGTGAGGGTGTGGCGGGCAAAACTTTCCGGTACACCGAGAGAATCCGGCTCGCCCAGGGTAAGTGCCCCTGACCCGGCTTTAACCAGCAGGGCATCTGAATGACCGTGGTAGCATCCTTCAAACTTGATGATGGTGTCTCTTCCGGTATATCCACGGGCGACCCTGATGGCGGACATAGTTGCCTCGGTACCTGAGTTCACCATTCGAACCAGATCCATGGAAGGAACCAGCGAAGTAAGCTTTTTGGCGATTTCGGTTTCAATTTCAGTAGGTGCGCCAAAGCTAAGACCATTGCCCATTGCTTCCTGAACCGATTTAACGACCTTGGGGTGTGCGTGCCCGACGATCATAGGTCCCCAGGAGCCTATGTAGTCAATGTAGTCTTTGCCGTCTTCGTCGGTAAGGTATGCGCCGCTGCCGCGTTTGAAAAAGACAGGCTGGCCGCCCACTCGGGAAAATGCGCGAACGGGAGAATTGACCCCGCCAGGGATATATTTTTTTGCGTCCTCAAAGAAACGCTCCGATCTTGTCATGATTTGCTCCAGGGTTCTGCCGCGCGCATTCAAGCATTACTTGTGGGTTGATTCAAATGAAATACCGAAGCTGTTTTATGTTCGATAGAAGCTTTCGATGTCTTCCCGGGTCACGATGCCCACGGGAGAATCCAGCAGGGGTGCACTGATTCGATTGACAAAGAGTGCCTGCACACCTGATTGGTTAAGTGAATCGAGCGCTTCGCTTAATGTTGCCTGCAGGAAAACGCTTGTGACGTCTTTTCGGGTGGCGGGAATGGCTGTCAGGTCAATCTGTTCCTCTGTGTCGGAGGAGAGATATTTCGCCAGATCTTCTGTCCTTAAGATAAATGCCGGTCTCTCTTCTCCATTGACCAGCAGCCAATAAGGTTTCTGCACTACTAGCTCACGGGCAGCAGCCAGCTCGATAACCGGTGCCACCCGTTGGAAGCTTCTGGTCATAATGCTGGCGACCGATGCTCTGTTTAGTGCCATGGAGAGAGGGTTTTGTCGAAACTCAAGTCCGAGAATCTCCATTTGAAGGACGAACAGTGAGCGAACGCCAAAGACCTGGCTGGCGGTCATGTTAGCGATGATGATTACTAGCATGGCGGGCAGGATAATCCCCGGGCTATTGGTGAGTTCGAGAACGGCCATCAATGCCGCCAGCGGCGCCTGAAGCACCGCTCCCATCATGGCGCCCATACCGAGCATTACATACAGCGCATCGTCGGACATACCGGCATCAATGAATCGGGCGAAAAAGGCGAACATCCCTCCGGCCATCGCGCCAATAAACAGCGTGGGACCAATAAACCCTACAGGCATTCCAAGGGCAATAATCGCAGAAGAAAGTACAAGTTTCAGGGTGAATGCTGTCAATAGTACTGCCAGCGATAATTCTCCGATAAGTGCCAGGTTGACCGTGTCGTAACCGATACCAAGGACCTCGGGAAGGATCAGCGCAGCGCCTCCCGTCAGTAGTCCTGCGATCATAATGCGTTGCCACATGGGGCTCGGTGAAATTTTGTAAAACACAAGCATGCCTCGAACGTAAGCCGCGGCAATGATGCCGATAAACGCTCCTTCGGCTACCAGGATAGGAATATCCATGTAGGAAGACATGGCCACGGGGGGTACATCGAATGCGGTCAGCGACCCGAACACGACCTGTGTCATCATCGCTGCGACAACCGAAGCCAGGATCACCGGTATGAACCCGGCGATTGTGTACTCCATGATAATGACTTCCATGGAAAATATGACGCCGGCCACCGGCGTGTTGAAAGAGGCGGAAATCGCCGCCGCGGCCCCGCAACCCACGAGCACCCTTACACTGTTGTTAGGTAGTTGTAGGTACTGCCCAATCAGGCTGCTGCCTGCTGCAC
>JABBBA010000024.1:0-4583 GCA_018607685.1 K189A clade bacterium
TTACCGATGACATCCTGAATGTTATGGGTGTCATGGGCGAGCCTTCAACCCTGGTTTCAGAGATCAAGTCACGTTATGGCGATTTTACTGATCGCACCGGCGGCGGCTTTGGTTTTGTAGACACAGAGCAGCGCGTAGAGATGATCGCAGAGCTGCGTGCCTAAGCCCTTCGGGGACAGTGTACTTAATTAGTTAAGTACACTGTCCCACGAATTGCTGATAATGGAAGACAGATTGATGGAGGATTGAATGGCTGACGATCTCTGGCGTAACAGTGCAACTGAACTGGCTGAGCTGATTCGAAACAAAGCTGTGTCCAGCCGGGAGGTCGTTGAATCCCACCTCCATCGGATCGAGGCCGTAAATCCTTCGGTTAATGCCATCACCCGGGTGCTGGCAGAGTCAGCGCTTGAGGCAGCCGATAAGGCTGATGCATCCCCAGCGTCGGGTCCATTGCATGGTGTACCTTTCACCATCAAAGAAAATATCGATTGTGTCGGCTCCCCGACAACTCAAGGCGTCCCTGCCATGGCTGACGCGATGCCTACTCAGGATTCACCGGTCGTTGAGCGGATGAAGCTGGCGGGTGCAATTCCCCTTGCGAGGACGAACCTCCCGGAATTTGGGTTACGCATTCACACTGACAATCCTTTGCATGGTCTTACCCGCAATCCCTGGGATCAGACGCGTACGGCCGGTGGAAGCAGTGGCGGTGAAGGTGTGGCACTGGCAACAGGTATGTCGCCCATTGGACTTGGCAACGATATTGGTGGCTCACTGCGAAATCCGGCGTTCTGCAACGGTATTACGTCTATCAAGGCGACGACCGGCCGTATTCCCTGGGCTCATTCAATCGAACCGGTTTCACAGTCCATTGCCTATTCCCTTATGGTGGCGGAAGGCCCAATGGCCAGGTCTGTGAAAGATCTTAAGCTCGCGCTTGAGTTTCTTTCGGGTCGAGATATTCGTGACCCGACCAGTGTCACGGCACCTCTTGAAGGACCTGAACCTGCGAATCGCAATGTTGCATTGGTGACCGAAATTGAAGGTATCAACATGCCGCCGACTTTCGTTGCTGCGATTCGTCGCGCCGGAGACATTCTTAAAGCTGCCGGTTGGCATGTGGAAGAGTGCCAGCCACCTGAGCTCGCCCGTGTTAATGAAGTGTGGGCGCAGTTGCTGACGCGTGATATTGAAGAAACCGTGTCGTTGATCAGTCCCCTGATGAGCGCCGGGGCGGTTGGCTTGTTAAGCGAACTGATTGAGCGTTACCCCTCATCAGCAATGCCTAACACGACGGTTCATTCTGAGCGGGATCGATTGTGCAGAGACTGGTCAGAGTTTAACCAACGTTATCCGTTGATTGTTGGCCCTGTCTGGGCGGACGTTCAATTTCTCCATGATGCGGATATTGATTCCGACACGGGAGCCGATACATTGCTGAACCGGTTAGCCTTTATTACGCCCGGAAACCTGCTGGGAATCCCCGCGGTGGCGGTTCCTATGGGTGTGCATGATGGCTTGCCACTGGCTGTCCAGGTTTATGCTGATAGATGGCGTGAGGATTTGTGCCTCGCAGCGGCGCAACTGATTGAGGATGAAACGGGATTGATCTGTCCGATTGATCCTGTCCTGTAGACGTTTTTAGTTATTCGCTACGGGCCCTTATTGCAGCGCTTTAGTCATAATCGACCACTTGATGATATTGAGTGGTTCGTTCTTTCTGAATTCGACGCCCAACTGATACTCGCCGCCTTCCTCTCAGCTTTCCCATCGCTGACTTCACGGGCTTCTTTTCTGCGGCTTTCTTCAGAAGTCACAACAATTGCTTACCTAGAAATCCTTGATACGTTCCTGCATCGATTTGTCAGCCCCGGGGCTGTTTTCACGCTCAAAGACCAGCCCTTCACCGAGGGGCAGGTTCATGCCCTTGTTCACCAGCATCTTGTCGGCGCGAAGCGTGTGCCAGGAATTGCCAACTATCTGTTTAGCCATTTCAATTGTGCGATTGATTAGCGCATCGTCGGCGACACATTCATTGGCAAGGCCAATCTCTACGGCTTCGCTGCCGGTTACCACACGGCCGGTATACATCATTTCTTTGGCTCGGATCGGGCCGATCCTGCGAGGTAGGCGCAGACTCATGCCCCATAGCGGTGTCATGCCCCATTTGCCATGGGTATCGGCAAATTTGGCAGAGTCGCTTGCGATCAAGAGGTCACAGGCAATAGCGAGTTCCAGTGAACCGGTATAGCAGTGCCCCTGGACTGACGCGATAACAGGTTGCGGAAGGTTTTCAATCAACTCCAGCGTTTCTGCCTGGAAATGGCGGGAAGGTGCCGTTTCACCAGACTGAATTGCCTTAAGATCGTTACCGGCGGAGAACGATCGTCCTTCACCGCGAAGAATTACGCAGCCTATTTCCTCTGACTGTCCGTTTATTGTCTCGATGTGCTCCCGTAGTTCAATAAACAGGTTCGGGCTAAGGGCGTTTAGTGTGTCTGGTCGATTTAACGTAAGGATAGCGATCCCCTCGTCGTCGGTTCTTAGTACCAGGTCTGTCATGGGTGTATCCCTTTATTACAATGCGATGGTTTTTTATACAGAGTATTCAAGCAGTATTGTGCGTGATTCGACGGGGTGCTGCAAAGCAGGGACGGGTACGTGTATGCTTCGTCGCTCGAGGAGAACCCAATGAAAGATATGCCCCGGTCCGTTGAGTGGCGAGACAACTCGCTCGTGTTACTGGACCAGAGAAAACTACCCCAGGTAGAAGAAGTTGTGATCTGCGATGCCATTGAGCAGGTGTTCGCTGGCATTAAGACGCTGACCGTTCGTGGTGCGCCCGCGATCGGTATTGCTGCCGCGTACGGCCTGCTCGTAGGGAGTCACAATAAGGATGCCGCTGATATTCGCGCCGAGTTCAATAAGCGATGTGACTACCTGATCAGTGCCAGACCCACGGCGGTCAACCTTGCCTGGGCGGTGAATCGAATGCGCGAGTTTGAACAGGGCTGTCAGAACGAATCCAGCCTGTTTGCGGATTTGCTAAACGAAGCCCGGGCCATTCATGAGGAAGACAGGGTGGCGTGTAATGCCATTGCAGATGTAGGTCTGCCCCTGGTCGAAGCTCACCCGAACCTGTTGACCCACTGCAACGCGGGGAGTCTGGCGGTCTCTGAGCTTGGTACCGCGCTTGCGCCAATCTACCGCGCCCACCAGAAAGGGGTGAAGGTTCACGTATTCGTGGATGAAACAAGGCCGTTACTGCAGGGTGCCAGGCTGACCGCCTATGAGCTGCATCGTAACAATGTGGATTGTACGTTGATATCAGACAATATGGCGGCGCATATCATGTCAGAAGGAAAGGTCGACATGGTGATCGTGGGGGCTGACCGGGTCGCCGCGAACGGCGATGCGGCCAACAAGATTGGCACCATGAACCTGGCGATTCTTTGCCAGTATTTCTCGATTCCTTTTTATGTGGCGGTGCCCCTGTCGACGGTTGATATAGAAACAAGCTCCGGTGACGATATTGAAATTGAAGAGCGTGATGCGTCAGAAGTTAAGGAGTATGCAGGCCACCCCATCGCGCCGGTTGGTGTTGCCGCGCGGTCTCCAGCCTTTGACGTTACACCCCATAAACTGATCACTGGCATTATTACCGACGCGGGCTTGCTCAAGCCGCCTTACGCTGAATCAATTGCCAAAG
The DNA here is from genome assembly GCA_018607685.1 of K189A clade bacterium. Lineage (GTDB taxonomy): Bacteria > Pseudomonadota > Gammaproteobacteria > Pseudomonadales > Azotimanducaceae > UBA9659. The sequence goes on from JABBBA010000024.1 coordinate 3,713, forward strand.
TAATGAAGGGTTAAGTGATGGCAGAAACAGAAGGTGTCATTAAGTTCAATCTGACCTTCCGCACCGAGACGCTCAAAGGCGTCGACGTTGCGCAGTTATCTGCGTGGCGAACGGTCCTTAAGGAGCTGGGGTTGGTAGGCCAAACCCCGGGTCGATATGACGGATATGGTTTCGGTAATATATCCCAGCGCTGCGCCGATGGCTTTGTCATTTCAGGGACCCAGACAGGAGACCTTGATGCCGTAACGCTGGATGACTATGCGGTATGTGATACCTGGGATTTGAAGCGCAATGCGGTTGATGCCAGGGGAACGATCAAGCCATCTTCCGAATCACTTTCACACGCCTCTATCTACGATGTTCATAAATCAGTGACCTGCGCGCTGCATGCCCATAGTCCGGATATCTGGCGGAATGCGATTGAGCTGGGTATCGCCGTGACAGATGAGTCGGTTGCCTACGGGACACCGGAAATGGCGGAGGAGGTACGGCGGCTGATCAGGGATATGGACTCACCGGGTATCTTTTCAATGGGTGGGCATGAAGATGGTGTTTTCACCTTCGGGCGCTCGTTAGAGGAAGCGGGTCAGTTAATGGTGCGGGAACTGGTCAGAGCAAGAGCACTTACCTAAAGTATTTTTTAAATCGCCCCTTTTTAAGCCCATGATCACTCAAATAGAGCGGAAATCTGGTTGATTCTGAAGATACAATGGAAAGACACCAAATCTGACCGTTTGTCGCTGATTTATTAGTGGCGATGAATACAATAGGTCTCCTCGAGATCAGGAAAACTCATGGCCGATAGCAGAGACAACAAACCCTTAGTGATTATGTTCATCGTCGTGCTGGTGGCGATTGTTGGCATGGTTGC
>JABBBA010000024.1:4593-7937 GCA_018607685.1 K189A clade bacterium
CGTAAAGCCAGAGCAGATACCGGAGCCTGAACCTGAGCGCGAGCTGTCGGCTGCGCCGGTTATTGAAGTGCCCGTCCAAGAGGAAGAGCCAGACTTTGTTTTACCCTTGCTGGACGACAGTGACCAGTTGATACGAGACGGATCGGTTAGCCTGACCAGGAATGAAGGTATTAATGCCTGGGTGGCACCCAACCAGCTGATTCGAAAATTTGTAGCGTTTACTGACAATGTTGCCCATGGGCAGATTGCCAGGGAACCTGTCAGGTCACTGGCGCCTGTTGGACCGTTCCTGGTCCGGAAGATAGATGAGGAAACGTTTGAGCTGGACCCTGCCTCCTATGGCCGTTACACACAGTTTGTAGGGATTGCCGTCTCGGTTGATGCAAGAAGATCGGCTGAGTTCTACCATCTGCTCAGACCGCTTGTTCAGGCCGCCTATGCTGAACTGGGTTACGGTGACCAATCCTTCGATGACGTCATGTTCCAGGCGATTGGCCGATTGCTTGAAACGCCGGCGATTGAAGGACCGATTCGCCTGGTTCAGCCAGTTGTCATGTATAAGTTTGAAGACCCTAAACTGGAATCCCTGAGTGCAGCCCAGAAACAGTTGATACGAATGGGGCCGGCGAATACTCGACTGCTGCAGACCAAGATCAGCGAAATTGCACTGGAGCTGCGTGCTATTCTGGACAGATGACCCTCCCGTTATCTGACTACACTGTTTTAGATCTCACTATTGCGCGAGCCGGACCCGCTGCGGTGCGCTTGCTTGCGGACTGGGGTGCGAATGTCATCCGAATAGAACCGCCACCAGACGCCGGGCTCACTGACTTTACTGGCGGTCGGCTTAGCCCTGATTCACAGAACCTCCACCGTAATAAACGCGGTATGACGATTAACCTGAAGTCCGTGGGTGGGCTTGAGCTGTTTATGAAACTGGTCGCGAAGGCCGATGTAGTAGTAGAGAACTTCCGAAAGGATGTGAAATATCGACTGGGTGTCGATTACGATTCTGTTAAAAAAGTTAATCCCGCCATCGTTTATGCCAGCATATCCGGGTTTGGTCAGGAAGGTCCTTATAGCGAACGTCCGGGCGTCGACCAGGTAGTGCAGGGGATGAGCGGGCTTATGTCTATTACCGGACAGCCGGGTGAAGGACCAATGCGTGTAGGAATTGCGATCAGTGACACGACCGCCGGTATGTTCCTGGGACAGGGGATATTGATGGCGTTGCTTCATCGGGAGAAAACAGGGGAAGGCAGCTGGGTTCATACCTCTCTGCTCGAATCCATGCTGAGTAAACTGGATTTTCAGGGCGCCCGGTACACTATGGCCGGTGTTGTGCCCGGACAGGAAGGTAATAACCATCCGACCAACTCGCCGATGGGTGTGTTTCACACATCAGATGGCATGGTTAATCTGGCGGCGAGTACCAACAAGATGTTCGGTGCATTTGCGGCGGCAGTAGGACAACCGGACCTGGCCGTGAATGAAAAGTTTAGAAACGCCCGGGGAAGGGTCGAAAATCGTCATGAACTCTGGCAGTTGGTCAATGATATTACCCAAGGCATGAGCACCACCGAGCTGGTGGCACTTGCGAATGATGCGGGTTGTCCCTGTGGGCCTATTTACGATATTGAGGGGGCATTTGAGGATGAGCATGTTCGTTCTTTGAAAATGCGCCGCACAACGAGCCGCGAAGAGATCGGGGAGTTCGACCTTGTTCGCTCGCCGATCAATATGAGTACTTTCCCGGTAGACGATCATTTTGAGCGACCTGGGCCTATGCTCGGTGAACACACGGATGAAGTCCTGTTAGAGCTGGGTTTCAGTGCGGAAGACATTGACCGGCTGCGACAAGCCGGCGCTATTTAGGGAGACCTTACAATGGAACTAAAAACCGAGAAAATGCAGGCCCATGTCGAAGAAGGAATCGGCTGGGTGACATTCAATAGTCCTGAGCGCAGAAATGCGATCTCCCTTGAAATGTGGGAGGGTCTGGCGACTATCCTTGAAGCTTTTCAGCACGATGACCAGGTAAGGGTGGTGGTGATGAAAGGTGCGGGTGACAAAGCTTTTGTGTCTGGCGCTGATATTTCTGAGTTTGATTCGAAACGTGGCAGCGCAGCCCAAAAAGAATCCTACGGTAAGGTTGCAGCCAGCGCCAACCGTTGGCTGGTCAAACTGGATAAACCGCTGATCGCGATGATTCAGGGTTTCTGTATCGGCGGCGGCCTGGCGACGGCATTAAGCGCCGATGTTCGTTTTGCGACACCGGACTCAACCTTTGGCATTCCAGCGGCGAAGCTGGGTCTTGGTTATGAGTATGATGGCCTCAAGCGGCTCACGGAGTTGGTTGGTTCATCCAGGGCAAAGGACATCATGTTCTCTGCGAGGTTTATGGCGGCGGATGAAGCCTTCCAGATGGGCCTGGTAAACCGGATTTGTGAGATCGAAGAGCTTGAGGCTGTTGTGCGAGAATATGCTGCCCTCATCGCCGCTAACGCGCCACTGACGGTTAAGGCGGCCAAGGCTGCTATCAACGAAGCGGTTAAGGACCCAGCGAGAAGGGATCTCGAGTCGATATCAACAATGATCAATGCCTGTTTTGACAGTGACGATTACAAGGAAGGACGTGCGGCGTTTAAGGAAAAACGAAAACCAGCGTTCAAGGGAAGCTAGCGTTAGCCGGTTCCCGGTTGCCTGGATATCGCCTGAGTGCGGCTAGCGTTCGGTCAGGGCCGCTGCCTGGGCTCGTTTCAGCGGTTTCAGGATGTAATCCATGACGGTTTTTTGACCGGACATAATATCGACGGTCGCGACCATGCCAGGAATGATAGGTAATGGATTTTCACTGGTACCTAGATGGTTCCTGCTGGTTCGAACCCTGATCTGGAAAAAGTGCTCCCCGCGTTCATCAATGATTGAATCAGCACTAATGACTTCCAATACAGATCCCAGTCCGCCGTAGATCGAAAAGTCATAGGCGGTGAGTTTGACCGTCGCTTTTTGCCCGGGATGAACGAATGCGATATCCGAGGGACGGATGCGGGCTTCGATCAACAACGTTTCGTTCGACGGTACAATTTCGATCAGGTCCATTCCTGGCTGTATGACGGCGCCAATAGTATTGACGAGTACCTGATTCACGGTTCCATCTACCGGGGATTTGACGGTCGTTCGATTGACCCGGTCTTCCAGTGCTACATTGGATATGTTCAATCGGCTGAGTTCGGTTTTGGCCTCATTCAGTTCCGCCTGGGTTGCGCTGCGGAACTGTTGGCGTCTTTCCGCAATCTTCTGGTTGGCCTCAGCGACGGCGGCTTCTGAGCCGGGTATTGCAA
>JABBBA010000261.1 GCA_018607685.1 K189A clade bacterium
GACCATGTAACGGATCTCGGCGCTTGAATCCCAGACCTGGATCTCTACATCACTCCCGAGTCGAACACCCATCTCCGCCAGAAGCTGGCGTGGCTCCATGACAATGCGAGATCGATAGGCAGGATCTTTGTACCACCTGGGTGGCAATCCGAGGACGGCCCATGGATAGCAGGAACAAAGCGTACAGACCACAGCGTTATGTACCTTTTCCGTATTCTCAACCACAACCAGTTTTTCAACCTGGCCGCCTTCAAAGCCAAAGCTTTCAACGATCGAGGTCGCATCCGTTAACAGCTGCTTTTTGAACTCGGGGTCCATCCATGCCCTGGCCACTAACCGGGCCCCATTCATGGGGCCAACCCGCTCGCTGTAGCGAGTAATGACATCGTCCACGGCCTCGGCCGTTAACAGGCCTTTTTCGATCAGGATAGATTCCAGTGCTTCCGCGCGAATAGCCTGCGGACTGTCATCTGACATCGGCAGACTCCAGATAAGGCTCGAAAAGGTCAATACAAACAGCAAACCCCGGTTTATTCCAAAGTACTTCGCTGGTGTACCTGACCGTGTAAAGGTGCTGCGGGTTCTCTCCTTTGCCATGGGCATTGGTGTCAGGAAATACCCACGCATCGTGATGCATAACGATCTCACCGCGTTTCCCCATGGCGTATTCGGGTAAACGGGTGTGGTGACTGACGACAGTAGCCGGGGATATCACTTGATCACCAATGTTAAATTTTGGCGCTGCGCTTATGGTTCGATCACTGCCTCTGGCGCTGGGTGGCTGACCAAGTGGGTCAGGTGATTGTGAAGGCTTCGCGGCTATCAGGTCCTTTCTTGATGCACCCTGGGCAACAGCGCGAAGTGTAATTTCTTCCTGACTGACGATCCCGGCCTCTACCAGAAGCGTTTCAACCCCGCCCAGCCAGCGGCCGTAGTAACCATGCGTGAGATAGGCTTCCGGGTCTATTCGTTCAATCGCATGCCTGAACCGGTCTGTGTTGGACCAGGCCCCCGCGGCAGACCCGGCACCGACCATGGCAAACACCTTCGCCTCCCAGCGATCATGAAACACCGTCTCGGCACCTGACCGGTCCACCCGGCCATAACCCGGCTTGCCTCCAAGATCATGCACCCCGTTCAAGACGGATCGCCCGATTTAGGCTCATCGTTATTTACCGCGGCTTCCCGGCTGTCCAGGGTATCCCTGATTTTTTTATACTCTGCTTCATCCAGATTGAACCTGGTAAAGATAAGCGCGCCAGTCACATAGCAAACCAGAGGGAAAATAGCATAGAGGACTAGCAACGCGAGCTTGGTCGTTTCCGTTTGTTCCTGGTTCGGCACGAAGCCGGAACTGCTCAGCACAAAACCTGTCAGCATCAGGGTGATACCCGTGGCACTTTTAAATACGAAATTCCAGGTCGCGAAGTAGGTTCCCTCTTTTCGCTTGCCTGATTTGTACTCGTCATAATCAATCACGTCGGACTGAATGGAAGGCGCGACTACTGCCCCGCTCCCCGCACCAAGTCCGCAGATCACCGCAAGAATAGAGATCAGGGTGTCAGAACCCTCCTCCAGAAAGAACATGCCCCCAAACCCAAAAGCAGTGATGAGCATGGAAAAGATCCACATTGCTTTCTTGCCGACTCGCCTTGAAAGCGGCACCCAAAGAGGCACGGAGAAAACTGAAGGGATGAGGTACAAAAGAATATAGATGACCGTCTTCTCTGGCCGCATCACAATATATTCGGCGATGTATGGGGTCAGGATCCCAATGGTGGCACCGCCGAGATTTTCAATAAAAAACACCACCAACAGCAGGCTCGCGTATTTGTTTTTGAGGACATCGCCAAACGCTACAAAGGGGTTCGATTCACCCCGGCCCTGGTATTCCGGTCGCTCTTTTGTGTTGAAGAACATCCAGATAATCAGCGAGGCCGTCACAGCTCCCGCCATCAGTGATACAACGTAGGCAATTTGCCGGGGATTTTCACCGGTGATCAACTGATGCATCGCAACCAGTGCCAGAAGCGATCCGGAATTCCAGATCATATGCCGCAGGCCAAATATACGGGTTCGCTCGTGATAGTTAGTTGAGAGTTCTGCGCCAAGTGACGTATGCGGGACGCTAAAGGCTGTCATGGAAGTGTAGAAAAGAATGACCGCCGCTGCCATCCACACGATGACCATTTTTTCGCTCAGCAGTTCGGAGGGATTCCACATCATGTAAAAGGTGCCGCAAACAAATGGCACCGACATCAGCATCCAGGGCCTGCGTCGCCCCCCTCGCCAGTTAGTGCGATCACTCAGGTATCCGGCGACAGGGTCTGTAACGGCATCCCATATTCTCGAAATCCCGAAGATCAACCCCATGACTGCCGGGGAAATCAGAAGAACGTCGGTAGAGAACTTCATGAGGTAAAGCGAGACCATGAAAAACATGAACCCAACGCCAACGGTTGGAATGTTGTAATTCACGATGGTGCTCAGGGGCAGGACTTCACCGGGCCCATTGTTGGTGCTGCGAATCACTGGTTGGTCACAAACTGCTTTCAGCCATCGCTGATGCTAGTTGCCAGCGGCGCCGTTTCGGCTGCCCGCTTCGGTAGGCGGTTGAAAGTGCATCGGTAATATACAGTTCGAACAACAGCGATCTTATGGATGGCCGGAAGTTGGAAATGGACTCCGCCAGGTCTCTTGTTTCCTTATCCTCAACTTTTACGGCTATCCCCGTCGTCTGAAACTCGCCGCTACTGCCAGAACTGTCACTCATGGCACAGTGCAGGCAAAAATCGGGGTTTTCTTCCAGGTCACGGGTACGGGGTGAACTGGGTTCGAGAAAAATAAACATATGACCGTCGCCAATAACCGGGGTGACCGGGTGGGCTCGAGGCCTGCCATCCTTGCGAAGAGTTGCAAGGTATGCAACTTTACCGTCAAGCCGCTCCTGGCCGAAAGCGGCTAACGTGACATCTTCTCGTTCAAGAACGGCCCAGTGTGCTGCTTGCATGATATTCTCATCTGGAATCAACCTGTCACCTTACCACGGTTAGTCCATATTGCCGATCAGGACAAAATCGAATTCCGGCCGCTGATAGTTACGGGAGGCTCGATCTTTAGACCGATAATGCGGGCAAGTTCTGCAAGCTCCGCACGGTAATTCATCCATCGTTTTTCTGAGGTCCGATAAAGCGGTTTCCTGACCTGCAGAAAGCTCGCCGTACTCACTTTGCGTTCTGTCTGGTGAAAATCGAGACACTGCTGTTCGAATTCAAGTCCCATAAAACCGAGCAGCCGGCGTGTTTCATTCTCCTGGCCGGACAGGACATCTTCATACTTTACTGTAATGATTCGTCCAGGATAGATGGTCTCCCAATGCTCCATCAACCTCCTATAGTCGTTGTAGAAGTTTCCTAGCGCGCGAAGATCAAAGCTATAGTCCTGCCCCTTGGTGAAATTCTGAAAGTAGCAGGACAGGCAGGTATCCAATGGGTTTCGTACCGTGTGAATGATTTTTGCGTTCGGAAACATGCTGAAGATCAATCCAATGAACTGAAAATTGAGCGGATGTTTGTCGACGATCCGGTTCACGTTCTCATCTTCTACCAACGCCTGGATGCGTTTCAGGTACTCCGCGGCCAGGGCCGCGTAATCTGTGTTCTGTAATCCGGGGATAGTGTTGGGATAGTCAACCTTGAACCGTGACAATTGCCGCGTGTTGGCGGCAATAAACTTCATATCATTTAGCTCACCGGCACCAAATACTTTCGAATGGCTTGCCAGTATCTGCTCCACCAACGTGGTACCAGACCTGGGCATCCCGACGATAAAGGTTGGTGTTTCTGAATCATTTCCCGCCCCTTCTGCCCGAATAGCCTGGGAACGACCTGACACATAAAGAATGTCCTTAACCAATGAGCGGAACTGGTTTGAATCGAATTTTCGGTTAGCAAGTGTATTGCCCTGAGTGTAATGCGTGAAGGCATCTCGATACTGACCAATGTCGTCGAGTATCTTTCCCGCCGCAAAATGAAAGTAGGATCTCAGGCCCTGGTCCAACTCTTTTCGTTTTAGCTGCTGAGCGACCTGCTGGATCAGAGGATCTCCGGACTTGAACTTGATCATCTCCGCAAGCCCCTGATAGGCCTCTCCATAGTCAGCTTTGAGTCGAATCGCCTCTCGGAATCTTGCCTCGGCCTCGTCCAGTCTTCCCATACGTCGATAGAGACCAGCGATATTGTGATGGAAGTGGGAAGCGGTTGGAAATAGCGCGAGAGCCTTCTCCATTAACAAAACAGCTTCCTGGTCACGTTCCTGCTCCATTCGCACCAGACCCAGCAGATGATTCGCATCGGGCTGTTCGGGATCCGTCTCCAGTATTTCCAGATATATCGCCTCTGCCTGAGGGTAACGAGCGGCAAGCTGGTGTTGCATGCCTGTTTCCAGACTTTCCTTCAGGGACACGACTTACCTCCGACCTCGGTACTCTTCGACGCCACACTTTCAGGGAAAACCATCTGGCCATAGCCACCGGTCACAAACTCATGATTTGTAGAATCGCCATTCTCCCAAAGGATCTGGAACTTGTATCGACAACCCTGCCGCAGGGGGAAAGAGACACCCATTAACATCACATGGAGCCCACCGGGCTCTAACTCGTAGCGTTCACCCGGCGGCAAAAGGATCTCCCCATGAACCATTCTCGCCATGCCCTGATCCTCTATCGTACGGTGAATCATGGCGCGCCTTGCACCGGCAAACCTGATCTCCGCAACCACCATTTCATCCGGACCATTGTTCTTGAACGAGCCATAGATAGCAGCACTTGACGCCCCCGGCGGCGTTGCCCGCGACCAGGCCCGCACCTCCACATCCGATTTTGCTAATAGTGGTAGTGCAACCAGCAGTAGAACGGCATAAATACGCATGTCAAAAAAGTCTTCCAGCAAAGCATTGAGTATATCCCAGCTGAAAAGCTGTAACGATGCACAGTAGCGATCCTTTTCGCCCCCTACCGTGCTACAATTCCAGTCCCCTGGTTTTTGAACATCACTTCACCGTAATGCTTCGAATTGGCGTACTAGCATCTCATCAGGGAACCAACTTTCAGGCCATCCTTAACGCCTGTCAAAAAGGCAGGATTCACGCAAAAGTCGCCCTGCTTATCTGTAACAACTCTGATGCGCCAGTCATGGCCAGAGCACAGAAATCAGACATCCCGGCCCTACATCTTTCATCACAGACCCATCCATCAACCAGCACTCTGGATGATGCAATGAACAGTCACCTGGTCGATAAAAATATTGATCTGGTGGTGCTCGCCGGATATATGAAAAAACTAGGCACCCGCGTATTGGCCACCTACCGTGACCGCATCATCAATGTACATCCTTCCCTGCTTCCCCGTCATGGTGGCGCAGGCTTTTATGGCTCGCGAGTCCACCGGGCAGTCATTGAATCCGGGGACAGCGAAACCGGCGCAACCGTGCATCTGGTCAATGGCGACTACGATATGGGTAAAATTCTCCTGCAGGAGAAAATAAACGTAAGTATTGATGATACCCCTGACAGCCTGGCCGAGCGTCTGTACCCTATTGAACATGAACTACTGATCGAAGTTATCCAACAATTTGCCGCGGAAAAACGATGAATACAAACGACAATAAGAAGCCGAAGCTGAAGACAAAAGCGAAAGGCACAAAAAGAAAAGCAGGTCGGCCGAAGAACCCGAGAGCACCCATCGCACTCATGACCTGTGAGTCCGGGCGCGACTTCGCGGAATCCGTGGCGTCAGAAATGGGAACAGAGTTACTGCCTACCGTTGAAACCTGGTTCGCCTGCGGCGAGGGAAAGTTCGAAATTGGCGCCAATGTTCGCGGGCACGACGTCTACATCTTTCAGTCAACGGCAGGTCCTCAGGATGACCTGAGCATCTATGACAGATTCCTGATGCTGCTCCACGCCATAGAAGCCGCTGCGCTTTCCGACGCCCAATACATAACCGCCGTTGTCCCCTATTACCCTGGCGCCCGGCAGGACAAACGGAAAGGCAGAACACGGGAAGGTATCAGCGCCGGGCTCTTCGCCAGAATGATGCAAAGCGCGGGAACAGACCGTGTGATGACCGTTGAAATTCACAATGATTCTATTGCAGGCATGTTCAATCCATCAATGTCTCACCTGGAGAATGTCTTTCTGACCAGGCAACTCGTTTCCTGGCTACGTCGCCAGAATTTAACGGGCGATGTAGTCGTTTCACCGGACGTGGGTTATCTCGAAAGAGCCCGCGCCTATGCTGAAGAACTGTCTGCGGACCTGGCCGCCCTGTCAAAAGAAAGGGACTACTCCAAACCAAACCAGGTGTTCCGGTCTACCTTGATAGGAGAGGTTAAAGACCGCGACGTACTGCTGGTAGACGACATTATTGACACCGCAGGATCCGTCGTTTCCGCAATCGATGAGTTAAAAAAGCAGGGCGCCAGAAATATCAATGTGGCCTGCGTGCACCCACTGTTCAACGGCCCGGCCTGGGAACGACTGACAGATATACGAACCCGCGCTGAAACGGAAGGATGGGAATTCAATATGGTCGGCACCAGCGTTATTCGCCATGAAAACACCCCTCACTGGTACCACACCTTTCACATCGAGTCCCTGATTGCCCAGGTACTGGAGAAGATCAATTCGAGGGGCAGCGTAACGGGTGTTCAGAACGAGGCGCCTTGACAAGTGCAACCGATCAACTATCCTGTGGCCAATGAATTCACTCGACATCACGATAATCAACATAATTATTATTATTCGGCAACGAATGGTGGGTTGATGTGTGAGCAGCATTGAAAAACCCGCCAAAGGCGGGTTTTTTTTTGGCTGCTTCAGGAAAGGACCATGACAGATTCAACCAATCCAACCGGTGACAGCTTCAGCTTTGTTGATGCAGAGCATGCTGTGCTCGACTTCTGGGAGTCATCCCAGGTGTTCAAGCAATCCCTTGCCCAGACGGAAAAAGGGGCGCCATACATCTTCTATGATGGCCCACCGTTTGCCACCGGATTACCGCACCACGGGCACCTGGTCGGTTCCATCCTGAAGGATGCTGTTCCTCGATACTTCACCATGAAAGGGCGATACGTACAGCGGAGGTTTGGATGGGACTGTCACGGCCTTCCGATTGAACATGAGATCGACAAATCACTCGGTATGTCTTCAATCGAAGCCGTCGAAAAACTTGGGGTCAAGGGATACAACGATCAGTGCCGGGGAATCGTGCAGCGCTACACATCTGAATGGCAAACGACAATCAACCGGATCGGCCGCTGGGTTGATTTCGACAATGACTACAAGACGATGGATCCCTGGTACATGGAGTCCGTCTGGTGGGTCGTCAAACAACTCTGGGAAAAGGACCTCATCTACAGGGGTGAAAAAGTCGTTCCGTTTTCAACGGCCCTGGGAACTATCCTTTCCAACTTTGAGGCGGGATCCAACTACCAGGACGTGCAGGATCCGGCTGTCACTGTTTTGTTCAAAATGGAGAACGTCAACAAATACATCGCAGCCTGGACGACCACGCCATGGACTCTCCCCTCTAACCTTGCGCTGTGTGTCGGTAAAGACATCGATTATGTAGAGGCCCGAGACCAGGAATCCGGAAAAATTATCATCCTCGCAAAAGAGCGACTGGAGACGATCGGAAAAACAAAACAGCTGGAACTCCTAACGGAGTATAAAGGTTCAGAATTGGTGGGTACACGTTACGAACCTCTCTTTCCCTATTTTTCCGACCATGAGAAGGACGGAGCCTTTGTCGTTCTGGAAGACAATTACGTCACCACCGATAGCGGCACAGGTGTCGTTCACCAGGCACCTGCCTTTGGTGAAG
>JABBBA010000329.1:0-1499 GCA_018607685.1 K189A clade bacterium
AAATAGTGCCGTCCACACAGGCAGACCCGGCAGACCCCATAGCATTCAAGGAAGCACCAGAAGACCACAATGAGAATCGTGAAGGCGAAGAACCAGAGTACAAATTCCAGTTTGACGATAAACCGATAAGGTCTTCGAAGCCTGTCAATAACCCGGTTCTGCATTCCATGATTGAAAGGTTTGTTGAACGACTGTTAGAGCACATCAATTCGATGGAAGAAGCTCTCGCCAAGCGGGACTATCTTGAACTGGTCGTCTCGTGTAACTGGGTTCGAGGCGAAGCCAATACCCTGGGTTTCGAGATGCTTATCACACCGGTTGATGCCATCGAACAACAGCTCCGCAAAAACAAGTTCAGCCAGATCATCACTCATCTTTCTGTACTCCATAACATGGCTGATCGGATCGAAACCAGACAAACCACCCCCCCCGATGCACCCATACAGTATGTCGTCCCCGCACACGCAAAAAACTCCATCATCTATGAGAATTTTGTTTCGCAATTGGGCTCCAAGTTACTCGAACTTGAGGTAGCTGCGCACGCTAAGAACTCACGTCAAATGACTCAGCTATGTCGCTGGATTGATCGCTACGGAGAAAAGATCAAATTTCTGGAAGTACTGGACGCATCAAGACAGTTACAGGAGGCCATTGAAACCGGTGACAGTAACCTTATTGAGCAACAGCTTTTGACGTTCATTGAGCTCTACGGGAAAATCGAGATCATCAGAGAAGTAGCCCCGACCTGAATCAAAGGCCTGGATCAAGGGCTTGGCTTAAACGCTAGACCTTCCACACACCCTCAGCCACGACCCGCACCTTGCCACCCACTCGAACAGAGAACTCATCATTATGTTTCTCGCTCTGCAGGTAGAGCTGTGAAGGGCGGGCTATTTCATACCCCTGCCCTACGGCCACATCGACCGGCCCCGCGCCAAAATACTCATACTCTGCAAGGTACGCCGCCAGACAACCATTAGCACTGCCGGTCGCCGGGTCTTCCGTTACCCCCAGTTTTGCAGCAAACATCCTCGCCTGGATCCGTTGTTCCGAGTTGTAGCCGCCGGCACAAAACAGGAAGTACGTCTGCGCTAACTGACCCTGACCCACAAAGGCTTTCCTCAATGCCTCATAAGAAGCCAGAGGTACCATTAGAAATTCCAGACCCGTCGACACCTCTCGGCAGGGGAATCTAGTATCTATATCTGAAGGAGCGAGGCCAAGTTCCTTGGCAATATCCGCCGGGGGGAACGAAGCACCAAACTCCGGCTGGTTTTGAGTCATCCAAAGTACGCCATCATCTGCGAAGGTAACGGGGATCTGTCCAACGCCCAGATTCAATGTCACTTCGCTGACATCTGTTTTTAGAATCTCATTTCGTATGAGATAGCTGGTCCCAAGCGTAGGGTGACCCGCAAATGGCAGCTCGCTATTTGGCGTGAAGATCCGCACATCGAACCCCGCCTCGAGGGAGCCACCGGTGATAAAGGTCGTTTCCG
>JABBBA010000329.1:1509-3539 GCA_018607685.1 K189A clade bacterium
CCGCAAAATTGAAAGCTCTTGCGATCTTCTGCATTTCCTCCGAGGAAATTTCTGAGGCATCCGGCATCGTTGCCAGCTGATTCCCCGCGTAAGGCCCCTCAGAAAATACGTCGGTGATAAAAAACTTCCTGGTCATCTGATATGTCTCTTTGCAAATGTCATTATTCGTAGAGTCAACGCTGTTGCAACGTGAAACCAGCCCTGATAGCAGAGTTGTCTTCTTGTCGTTATGATAACAGCAGACTCATTATTAGAATTAACTATGAAACCACTATGCCTTATTACGGGCGTTGGACCTGGGACAGGCGCCGCTATCGCCAGGCGCTTCGCGGTTGACTACCGGGTAGCTATGATCGCGCGCAATACTGATCGACTGAACGAGCTTTCGAGCGAGATTGAATTCACCACACCGTTCACCTGTGACGTGTCAGACCCTGAGGCCCTTTCTTCAACCCTGACCGAAATCCAGCAATCTCTAGGGGACCCGGATGTCGTTATTCACAACGCCGTTGGTGGCGCCTTCGGTGACTTCCTGTCAATCAAGCCTTCGACATTACTGAAGAATTTTGAAGTCAACACCATGGCACTGCTTCAACTTGGACAGGAACTGGCTCCCTCCATGATAGAGAAAGGTCACGGCGCAATCGTCTGTACAGGTAACACTTCTGCCTATCGTGGTAAGGATTTCTTTTCCGGGTTCGCGCCCACCAAAGCGGCGCAGCGTATTCTTGCGGAATCCATGGCGCGCCACGTCGGGCCTAAAGGTGTCCATGTAGCCTATGTTGCGATCGACGCCGTAATCTCTCTTCCCTGGACTCGTGAACGATATGCAGACAAGCCCGATGATTTTTTCTGCTATCCGGATGACATTGCAGAACATGTCTGGCAAGTTGTTCATCAGCCCAAATCCGCATGGACGTTTGATACCGTCATCCGACCATTTGGTGAAAACTGGTAGAGGTACTTATTCATGCGCAGGACAGCCGTTATTCCTGGCAAGACCGGTTTTCGAAATTGACTATCTGGGTCGATGCAGACGCCTGCCCCGTCGTCGTGAAAGAGATCATATTTCGGGCAGCTATTCGGACAGGGATTCAGGCGACCCTGGTCGCCAATAATTTCATCAAGGTACCTGCCTCCAAACACATTGCCTTCCTGCAGGTGCCAAAAGGCTTTGACGTTGCAGACGACGAAATCGTAAGACGTACCGAGGAAGGTGACCTGGTGATCACGGCAGATATTCCGTTAGCTGCCGAGGTGATGGAAAAGGGCGCCATCGCACTTAATCCTCGAGGAGAAAGATACTCCGACGACACGATCAAACAAACACTGAACCTCCGGGACTTCATGGATACCATGCGGTCTTCCGGGGAACACACAGGCGGGCCGCCTCCCCTAAATCAAGCTAATCGGCAGGCCTTCGCCAATGAACTGGACAAGTACCTTGTGCACTATAAGAAGGTCCTGCATAAGAGAACAGATAAATGAATGATGTGGAATGGCAGACCAGAGTTGATACCGCTGCTCTCTACCGACTCATCGCCCTGGAGGGTTGGGACGACCTTGTCGGCACACATGTCTCAGCAAGGATTCCCGGGGACGAACATCGTTTCCTGCTTAACCCCTACGGCATGTTGTTCGAAGAAATTACCGCAAGCAGTCTGCTCACCATTGACCTGGACGGGAATCAGCTAACGACCAGTGATTACCAGTACAATCGCGCCGGATTTACCATCCACAGCGCAGTTCACATGAATCGTAACGACGCCATGTTTGTCATTCACCTGCACACCGACTACGGAGTCGCCGTCAGCTGCCAGGAAGATGGTCTGAAACCGCTCAACCAGACGTCTATTGCCGTTTACTCTGACCTGGCTTATCACGACTATGAAGGCGTCGCCACTAACCTCGCCGAAAGAGAACGCATCGTAGAGGACCTTGGTGCCAAAAATGCCATGATCCTTCGGAACCACGGCACAATAGCCTGCGGCCCTAATGCCGGTGGCGCATGGCAGGCCATTTTCAGGCTC
>JABBBA010000329.1:3549-7873 GCA_018607685.1 K189A clade bacterium
AGGCTCGAGCGTGCCTGCAGGTACCAGATTTTGGCGGAATCCGGTGGTGCCGCCGTCAATTCACTATCGACTGATATTATTGATTCCCGTGCGGGCGCCACTTCGACCGAAGCACTTGAAACACGCGGTGAATTCATCTGGCCAGCATTGCTGAGAAAACTGGACCGAGTTGACAGGTCCTACAGGGATTAAGGATGCCAGAACTCACAAACGACCAACGTATAATTCTGAAAGCATCGCTGGACAGGTTGGAACAGGAACTAAAAGAGCTCCTGATGCTAACGGAAGCAGGTGCCAAACCCGTGATGCTAAAGGAAAACCAGGGTCGACTCTCAAGGATGGATGAGCTTCACAATCAGAGTATCCTGGTCGCAAATCGTACCGTCACCAGTAATCGTCTGAAAGCGGTACTACTGGAAAAACAAAGAATGGAGGTCGGTGGCTACGGGTTCTGCACTTCCTGCGAAGAACCCATAGCCTTCAAACGACTCGAAGCTTACCCCGAGGCATCAATGTGTATTGAGTGCCAATCGGAGAACGAGTAGCTGGTTCGTGTCCGAGAATCCAACACCGCGGCGGCTACTTGCCGACAACCAATTGATTATCAAGCTAACACTAGTTTAGTGTCACACCGACTTTTCCTGGATCAAGGATGTCTGGGCGGGAAATCGCTACAAAGGCGGTTCAGCAATTTTCAATAACTGCTTGCCCACATTCTTGCCTTCAAACAATCGAAGGAAGGTTTTCGGAGTGTTCTCTATACCTTCCTGTATATCTTCCCCATGCTTCAATTCTCCGCTTTCAATCCAGGCCGACAGTTCTTGCACTGCCTCTGCGGCCTTGTGCAGGTAGTCAATGACAATAAAGCCCTGCATCGTGCATCGACGTATGACCAGTTGCATATAGTTTCGCGGGCCAGAGGGTAGCTCTGATTCGTTATACTGGGATATTCCACCACAAAGTGCGATGCGACCGTTTTGCGCCATGTTCAGCAATGCGGCATCAAGAATGTCTCCGCCGACATTGTCAAAAAAGACATCAATACCCTTCGGGCATTCTTCAGCGAGCCGTGCCTGAACATCTTCAGACTTGTAATCGATAGCTGAGTCAAAACCAAGCTCATCAGTAAGCCAGGCGCATTTTTCAGCACCACCGGCGATACCAACAACTTTTGAAGCGCCCTTGATCCGCGCTATCTGGCCAGCAATCGACCCTGTCGCACCCGCGGCACCAGAGACCACCACGACATCTCCTTCCTTTGGCTTGCCTACATCAAGCAACCCGAAATAGGCTGTGAGACCGGTGCCTCCAAGAGCACTCAGTACCAGGTAGGGAGGGATTCCCGCAGGGATTTTTGATACGCCACCCATCAAGCCCATTTCGCCGTTATTCACGGCATATTCCTGCCAGCCCAGCTGCCCCTGCACAAAATCACCCGGCGCGAAATTCGCATTATTGGACTCAACTACCTGGCCCACAGTACCTGCGCGCATCACTTCGCCTATTTGCACCGGTGGCACATAGCTCTTCGTATCGTTTAACCAGCCTCGCATGGCGGGCTCAAATGCAAAGTAAAGATTCCGAATCAGGAAATCATTATCTCCCAGCTCCGTGACGGGCTCTTCCACATACTCAAAGTCTGTTTCTTTTACCATCCCTTCGGGACGGGTCTTGAGGCGCCATTGGCCGTTCATTCGATTGGACATACAGTTGTTCCACATTAAAAGATTGTCGCGCATCATGTTGCAATTGGGGTGCCGGAGTAAAGCCCCTAAGGCACCATGTTGCGAAGTTAACCCTCACCCCTTACTCTTATACCTCTATATCCCCCGGGTGCATAAAATGACAGACACGCCGCTTCCTCAAGGTATCGAACTCACGCCCCTCAACGACAGCTTTCGGGAGGACCCATACCCTGTCTTATCGCGCCTGCGATCCGAAGCACCTGTTCTGGAAGACACGGAACTTAAAAGGTTCATCTATTCGAGGCACGACGATGTGAAGGCGGTACTGCGCGACCCGGATATGTGGAGTGATCCACGAAAAGCCAATCCCGGTACCTTCACACGAGAGTTCCTGGGCCAGAGCATGACGGAAGATGAGGAACCATCGATGTTGCTGATGGATGAGCCGGATCACCGACGTTTGAGATCTCTTGTAAGTCACTCGTTTACCCCGAAGGCCGTAGAAAAATGGCGACCTCGAACCAGGGAAGTCGTAGCTCGAATCCTGGACAACATCAAAGAAGACGAGTTTGACCTGATCCTGGATTTTGCTGGCCCCGTTCCAACCGTTGTGATCGCCGAAATTCTGGGTATTGATCCCGATAAGCATGACAGCTTTAAGCAATGGTCAGACCAGGCGGTAGTCGCGGCCTTCAATCCGTTTCCAACAGAAGAACAGGTAGCCGCACGGGACGAGGCCAATACCAAACTATGGAACTTTTTTGATGCGGAAATCAAATCACGCCGCAATCACCTGGGCACCGATTTAATATCTGACATGATTCGCGCCGAACTGGACGGCGACAAGCTCACCGTTGAAGAAATGATCCGGCAGTCAAATCTATTGCTGATAGCAGGAAACGTCACCACAACTGACCTGATTGGAAATGGCGTAAAAGCCTTACTGGACAACCCTGACCAATGGCAAAAACTGAAAGACGACCCTTCTCTAATCGAAAATGCCATCGAAGAAATGCTTCGATTTGATTCCCCCGTGGTAAACAGCGGGCGTATCGCCAATCGGCAGATCGATATCGGTGGGTGCCCGGTGCACCAGGGTGAATCCCTGAACACCTCTCTCGCAGCCGCTAATCATGACCCGGATATTTACCCGGAACCCGCCAGGTTTAATATCGAGCGTGAGGACACCCATCACCAATCCTTTGGCGGCGGCCGGCATTTATGCCTGGGCGCGCACCTTGCCAGATTGGAAGCACAGGAAGCTATCCTGGGGCTCATGAGTCGCTTTCCAGATCTTGGCCACAGCCCAAAGGGTCATACCTATCATTCCATCCCCAGCTTTCGCGGTATGAGTCACTTTTGGGTGAAGACCACTTAACGCGTCTGCTGCAACGCTATATGGCCACAAGTTTCTTTTTGCAAAACGCATTAGGCCGCAACAACCATGCTGCGCTAATCAGCGTCACAGAAAAGAAAAATCACGAACCTTGCTTTTGCGTTGCCCAATCGCGCTAAAGCCAGACAAAGGAAAATAGACCAACCTGGACCTCACGAGTTGTCACGACAAGTCATCCAGAGACATATCTTCCTCAACCTCCAATAGCGGCTGGTTCGAGAGGATGAGGTTAACGTTGTCGAGATGCTGACCAATGACCTTGAGTTGTTTACTGACCTTTTCAAACACATGGAAGTCTGAGTAATAAATATCTTTTGCCTTATCCGCCAGTCGTGCAATTTCTACCGGATCTACCGCACGCCCGGATTCCTTCAGAACCAGCAGGCTCTTAACAATATCGGTCATGCTGGAGACAATCGACGACCCAACATTCAACAGCTCATCCTGCGTTTGCCCAAGGTCACCCGCTGTCGACACTTCTTCAATCAGCCGAGAGGCCGTACTAATCGATTTGGAAATCTCACCACTGATTTTCTGATTCGTATTTTTCAGACGCTCGATCACCATCAGTGTACTGCCGCGGTAGAAACTAACCGCAAGCTGTTCATCAACCAATAAGGCAAGGTTCAGTGCATCACGGGGGCAGAACAACAACTCCGCCGTATCAGTGCTAATAGTCACGGTTGCCGACGCGACATCTTCAGGGTTAAACAGCGACAACTCGCCGAATGAACTACCTTTCTTAAGGGTTGCAAGTATCCCCTCAAAACCAGGAATAGAAACCTCAACTTCGCCCTTATCAAGCAAATAGAGGCCATCTACCGATTCACCAAACCGCGTTATCTCATCACCCTTTTCAAATGACTGGGTAACGAACAACGCCTCAATCTGGCCCAGTTTGTCCTCTTCTACTTCCGAGAAAATCTCGATTCCTTGTATCTGAACTGCCATATCGGGGCTTCCTTTAACTCAGGTTAAGACTAACGAAAATCGTAAAAGAGTGATACCTGCGAGGCACAGGCCTACTTCGATTGCAGGCTTAAGAAAAAGGACCTCTGGGCGCCCGTTTGCTCCACCATATGGATAAAAGACCGATAGGATTGACCCCGGGAGACCATTTAAGGAAAAGTAGCGAGCACCCTAACCTTTAACTTTTTGTGACTCGTCAAATAACGCCAGCGCATTCAGGAAAAAGATTGCCAGGATCGTTTGCACACCCATAATCATTAATGTAACGGCGGGG
>JABBBA010000015.1:0-3747 GCA_018607685.1 K189A clade bacterium
TATAAGGGTTGGCAGAGCGCCGTCGCCAGGGTGAGAAGCTAAACGCGGGCAAAAGTCATTACAAACTTGTTACAAAACCCCTTGTTTTTCGGGTATTTGGGCGCCTGGGCAGGTCTAGAATAACAATCATCTGATTTGATTCTACCTAATGTAGGCCCATGAACGCGATCGAAGACACGAACACTCAGCAGAAAGCAAGAATCTATCGCGTCGCAACACTCGGTGCAGGTGTTTTTGTGCACCTGATGGTGTGCTGGACTGTCTTGTCTATTGGCTACATGAACCTCGGCGTGGTTGAGATGTTTGGCCTGTCGTCCCTGGCGATTGCAGGTTTCCTCTTTTTGGCACTGCTGATCGGTATCGAGTGGAACCTGACGCTTGAAGACCCTGAGATGGCCACGCCTCAAATGATCTGGGCGCTGACGGTGGTCATCATCACGTCACATTTCGCCATTGAGCTCAAAGCGGTCGTGCTGCTCTCGGGGCTCGCGATGGTTGTGATGGGAGCCAACAGATTGTCCCGCTCACAACAGTTTCTGGTGGCGGGCTATGGCCTGGTGCTTTACATGGCATCGGTTGTGTTCCTGACAAATGTTGAAGGGCTTGGTTGGGTCACAGAGATTGTGCTGATTATCGCTTTTGGCCTTGTGCTGATCTTTGGGCCAGCACTTTATCGGTTCGAACGCTCAGTCGTTGAAGGTCTAATGACGGACAAAAACGAAGAGCTTAGCAAAGCGCTCGAGCAGATCAGCGAAATGGCTGTTCGTGATGAACTGACCGGGGTCTATAACCGTCGTCATCTGATGGATTTGCTGGCGCGCGAGAAGGCGATGGCGGACCGTAAAAATTATGTCTTTACGATTTGTTACGTTGACCTCGACTACTTTAAGAGAGTCAACGACAGGTTCGGCCATTCAACCGGCGATGATGTTCTTCGAAATTTTGCCCGGGTTGCCGAGGGTGTCATCCGCGAGATTGACTGCATTGCCCGGATTGGTGGTGAGGAGTTCGTGCTGGTCTTCGCAGGGACAAACCAGTCGGATGCGATACGGGGTGCCGAACGTTTGGCTGCTGGTTTAAAGGACATGCCTGTCTCACGTACTGAACCCCACTACAGAATCACCGCCTCGGTAGGAATAACCGAATATCGTCAAGGTGACACGATTCAGCAACTGGTCGACAGAGCTGACAAAGCGTTGTATGACGCTAAGCGCACCGGGCGGAACAGGCTTGTTGTTGCCGGTGGGGAACCCTCTTCCAGAATGACTGCCAAGACCAGTTAGTCCAGAACGCCCCGCTTACGAATGATAGCTTCCATGGGACTATATAATTCGGTGGCGCTTGGTATCATAGGGGCCTCGTTGACCTATAGTTGTTATGGACAAACGCACTAGCACCAGATACGCCATAAGCTTGAATGCTTTGGTGCACCCTACCGTCGGAAGGTCCTGGCTTTGCCAGATTCAGGATTTTTGTGATGGCGGTATGCTATTGGTCGAACAAAATGGCCGCCCGCGTCGAAGTTTGCCCGGTATAAACCAGGGCGAGCAAGTCGGCATCCACTTCAGTGTCCCCACTGAGGGAAAAGACAAACATTTCAGGCTTGAAGGTCAGATCGTCCGCGTCATGGATACCGGCGTTGGTATCAATTTCCCGAAAGGCATGGATAAGGAAGCTTTGGCGTGCCTGAGCGATCAACCTGGTCTAAAGCCAGCTGACTCCGAAGGAACCGGCGAAAAAATCTCAGCAGGTAAAAAAGGTCCCGAGAAAAAAGGCGCAGAGAAAAAAGGCGCAGAGAAAAAAGCACCTGAGGAGAAGTCTCCAGCGACTTTCCTTACGGGTGGGTTGAAACCCGGTGATGCCCAAAAAATTGTGGCAATGCTACGTAAAGCAGCTGCCCAGATTGTTCCGGAAATGGCCCAGGCGATCTTTTCATATATGGACAAGGAGCTTCTGGAACTGGCCAAAGATGCCAAGTCCAACGCGGAACAAAGCGAATACTTCGCGGCGATGTCAGCCCTTGAAAAGGCCAAAAAGCAGGTAAGTCAGGATTTCGCGAACGAAATCCTTAACCAGTTTGACGAGCCAAGAAACCTTGAAGACCTGCTTGAAGAGCGCAAGAAAGAGAGCGAAGCGAGAAAGGCGCAGTCGCAAAAACGAGTAAAACTTTCGCTGGTCAATACTGAAGAGTTTGAAGACTGGTTGGCGGTTGCCAATACTATTTCCCACAGCGAACGAATGTACGAAAAGTTCCTGTCAGAACTTCTGCAACGTATGGGAATGATGGTTGAGTCCTGGAAACACAAAGAGGCGAACCCACTGGGTACGGCGGTGTTTACCTATGCATTTGACAACGCAATGCACAAGGTGGATCTGTCCAAAGAGATCCGTCAGCGTGTTTACACTGGTTATGAATCAAAAGTACTTCCCCTGTTTCGAAAATTGTACATTTCAACCACTAAACAGATGGAAGACTCCGGCGTCTTTCCTGACCTTGATGACGACTATGTTTCGTCTGGTCCGTCAGACACCTCAAAAGAAGAGAAAGAAGAAGCCGTTTCAGAAGAACCGGAAGAGATAGAAGAAGAGATAGAAGAAGAGATAGAAGAACTACTGGAAGGACTGGAAGAAGAGGAACCGGAAGAGCTTATTGAGGAAGAGCCGGAAGAAAAACCTCGTCCATCATCAAGACGAAGGAGTTCCTCCCGTCGGAGACGACAGTCAGATCCTGAGCCCGAACAGGCTCACCACAGGGCAAATGAAGAGCGCGGATCACCTGGGCCTTCACAGCCTCGACAGCCATCCTCGCCCCCCAGAAGGGCGCGAAGAACGAGCGATGTCGGTGAAGCGATAAAAAATATCTACAGCTCTGTCCGTGAGCTGATGGGCGCGAAAGGCGGCGTCGAACAGGAAATCAACGATGATGATGAATACTTCGAGATAGACGAAGTACAGGATCTGTTGAGTACTCTCGAGGACGAGATGCGGGAATCGGGCGGCGGCAGGATGCCAGTGCGGCAACGTCTCCTTGAAACCGCATCTCTGGTGGGCGGGCGGCGCGTAGCCCCAAGGACCATGGAAAACCTGGAGGTGGTGGAGAACCTCGTCGACACCATCGAAGACGATGCCATGTTGACGGGCAACACCAAGAACTGGATTCGCAAGCTGGAGCTGACCCTCGATAAGGTTGCGACCACTAACGACGACTTCCTGAATGAAAGCAATCCTCACCGCAGCCTGGATGTCATCAACCAGATTGCCCGGCTGGGTGGGGCGGACTCCGGCAGCGCAAAGCGAGCGGTCGATGCGATCGTTGACGATATCAATTCAAATTATGATGAAGACCCCGAAGTCTTCGATCGTGCACTGACAAAACTGCAACCCCTGGTAGAACGCCAGAATCGTGCGTTCACGGGGAATGTCCAGAGAACGGTTAAGGCAAGCCAGGGTCAACAAACCCTGCTGAATGCCCAACGCGCTGTCGTTTCAGAAATGGATGGGCGTTATGCGGGTCGTGAAGTGCCAGAGGTTCTTCACAAACTCCTGATGCCGGGGTGGAGAAACCTGCTCGTTAACACCCATTTACGTGAGGGTGAAGAGAGCGAAGATTGGCGCAAACATGTCCAGGCCCTGGACCAGGTTTTCCAGTATGTTGATGCAGACAGTGACCCAACGACCTCTCCTGACTACATGCCTCCGGAGGAACTGTTACAGCACATCGAGTCAGGACTGGAATCAATTTCGTAC
>JABBBA010000015.1:3757-7867 GCA_018607685.1 K189A clade bacterium
ATCTTGGGTTTGGCGATGTATCGGTCCAGGAAGAAACCCGCCGTAAATTACGCGAACAAAACGAAGCAGATTCGTTGTGGCAACGCTCTTTTGATCGGGCCCAACACCTGCATGTGGGTGCATGGGTTGAGTTCACGACAGAGCAGGGGCCGGAAATATCCATCGTTGCCTGGTTGAACGAGGATGCGACACGCTTTGTTTTTGTGAATCAGCGCGGCGTCAAGACCCACGATATTTCCATCGAAGAACTGGCCACGATGATTCACCTTGGGCAGGTTCGAATTCTTGAAGAATCAGACATACCGATCACCGAGCGTGCATCCCATCGTATGCTGCAGAACATGCACAACCAGCTGACCCATCAGGCTACCCATGATGACTTGACGGGTTTGATTAATCGCAAAGAGTTTGAGCATGAGCTTGAACTGGCGCTGGAGATGGCCAAGCGGAATGAAACCACCAGCCTGTGTGCTTACCTGGATCTTGACCAATTTAAGGTCATCAACAACACGGGCGGCCATGCTGCTGGGGACAAGTTGCTGGTCACCATCGCAAGGCTTCTGGAAGACAGCCTGAATGCCTTCAGCGTCAAAGTGGCAAGGCTGGGCGGCGATGAGTTCGGGTTACTGGTTAATGATTGCGACCAGGATGTTGGTGCGAAGCTGATTAAGAAAATTTCTGATTCGGTCAAGGCGTTACGGTTTGAGTGGGAGGATGATGTGTTCTCCCTGACAACCAGTTTTGGTCTGTACTACATGCACAAGGATACAGATACCGTTACCAAGATTCTGAGTAGCGCAGACTCCTCCTGTATCGCAGCTAAAGAAGCTGGCCGTGATCGGATTCATGTCTTCGAGGAAGACGATTCCGAAATGGAACATCGTAAGGGCATCATGGAGTTTGTGTCACAGATCGACAAGGCGCTCGATGAAGATCGATTTGAACTGAACTGTCAGAAAATCCAACCGATTGAAGGGGCCGATGAAGATTCTCACTACGAGATTCTGCTCACGGTTCTTGATGATGATGACACGCCATTGCCCCCGCAGGATTTCATTATTGCGGCGGAGAAGTTCAACCGCATGGGTGCGGTAGACCGATGGGTGATTCGCAATTCCTTCAAGTTTATCTCTACCAACATTCTCAAACTGGATCATCTGGGCAGGTTTTCGATCAACATCTCAGGTAACTCCCTGACAGAAGACGATTTCATGGAGTTCGTGCTTGAGCAGTTTAATGAAACCCGATTGCCAACCTCGAAAGTCTGTTTTGAAATCACCGAAACGGCTGCTGTTGGTAGTCTGGATGACGTGGTCGAATTTATGGAGAGAATGAAGATTATTGGCGTCAGTTTCTCTCTTGATGATTTTGGTACGGGGCTCTCTTCATACTCTTACCTGCGCAACCTTCCCGTGGACTATCTCAAAATCGACGGAATTTTTGTCAAGGACATCAAGGATAATCCGAGTGACTATGCGGTTGTGAAGTCTATTAACGAGATCGGGCATTTCATGGGCAAGAAGACGATCGCAGAATTCGTCGAAGACGATGAGATCCTCGAAATACTTCGCGAGATTGGTGTCGACTATGCCCAGGGCTGGGGGATCGGTAAGAAGATGCCCATAACCGAGCTGCTCAAGTAACCCCTCGAGTTGGTCCTTATACAGGCCCTCTTATAAATCTGTTCGGAACTAAACCGCTTCAACCAGTTCGCAGACCATATCGCAGATCTGGTCTGCTTCTGCATCCGTAATCGTCAGGGGTGGCAGCAACCGAATCACCTTGTCCGCGGTGACGTTGATCAGGATCCCTTTTTCAAGGGCTTTTGCCACCAGATCTCCGCAGGGTGAATCAAGCTCGATGCCAATCATCAGGCCCATGCCGCGGATATCCTTAACATTGTTAAGGCCGCCCAGTCTTTTCCTGAATGTCTCCATCATGCGATCACCGAGTTCGCCGGCACGCCTGGCGAGTCCAAGCTTCTCGATCTGGTCTACCACGGTAATACCCACCGCACAGGAGAGAGGGTTACCGCCAAAGGTAGATCCATGATTACCGGGGCCGAGTACCTCGGCTGCCTTACCTCGCGCCAGGCAAACACCAATCGGTACGCCGTTACCCAGACCTTTTGCAATGGTCACAACATCCGGTGTGATGCCGGATAGCTGGTAGCAAAAGTATTCGCCTGTTCTGCCATTACCCGTCTGAATTTCGTCCAGGATCAGCAGCCAGTCATTCTTATCGCAAATCTCCCTGAGCGCGGACAGATAGTTCTGGTCGGGCACCTGGATACCGCCCTCACCCTGGATAGGTTCCACCATCACGGCGACGACTTCCTTGTTGTGTTCTGCTATCTGTCGAACAGCGTCTAGATCGTTGTACGGGACACGGGCAAAGCCACTGACCAAAGGCTCAAACCCGGCGTGTACCTTTCTATTCCCTGTTGCGGTTAGCGTGGCCAGTGTACGACCATGAAAGGACGAATCCGCAACGATAATCGTCGGGGTCTCAATGTCTTTTTTGTTGCCATAGAGTCGAGCGATTTTAATGGCACATTCGTTTGCTTCTGCCCCCGAGTTTCCAAAAAACATGTTATCCATGCCAGAGACCCGCTGCAGTTTCTCAGCGAGTTCCTCCTGTTTGGGTACGCGATACAGGTTTGAGGTATGAAGCAGCGTGTTGGATTGCTCGCTAATGGTCTTTGCCACCTCAGGGTTCGCGTGACCTAACACTACTACCGCAAGACCTGAAAGCGCATCCAGGTACCGGTTGCCATCTGCATCTGTCAGCCAGGCGCCTTCCCCTTTTACGAAAGAGATGTCCTGTCGTCCATAGGTTGGCATGATTGCATCGGGCATGGCGTTCTCCGGCTTCTGGAAAAAAGGAGGCGATGATAAACCAGATCTATCAAGCCGGAAAGGGCGGCAGCCTTCATCTGGCGGGCATATTCCAATTGGTCAGCCCGTATATTCCAGATTGTTTGGCAATGACTTGCCAATCGGTGCTTCAAAAAGTGTAAAATCTGCGCCTGTTTAACCCTGACCAACTAATGGGACAAAAGAAATGGAAATCGTTGAAACCATCCGTGAGCAAATTGCTGCTAACCCGGTATTACTTTATATGAAAGGCTCACCTGACCAGCCACAGTGTGGATTCTCCGCTCAGGTAACCCAGGTGCTTATGGCCTGTGGTGAGCGTTTTGCCTACATCGATATCCTGGCGAATCCGGAAATACGGTCTCATTTGCCGGAAGTGTCGGAATGGCCGACGTTTCCGCAGCTGTTTATTGCCGGCGAACTGGTCGGCGGCTGCGATATTGTCGTAGAGATGCACGAGGCAGGTGAACTACAGCCGATGATCAAACAAGCAGTGCCAGCGGAAGCTGGTTAGTATTTTACTGTTCGAGGCGCATCGGTATACTGGCCGCCTCCAACATTTTCATGACCAATTGGTGAGGAACCACAATGAGCTTAAAAGATAGCCAAACAGAACAGAATCTTAAGGATGCATTTGCCGGGGAATCCCAGGCAAACCGGCGGTATCTATACTTCGCAGCAAAAGCTGATGTCGAAGGTTACAACGATGTTTCAGCTGTATTTCGATCCACTGCAGAAGGTGAAACTGGCCACGCCCACGGGCACCTTGAATACCTTGAAGAAACCGGTGATCCAGCGACGGGTTTACCCATTGGCTCAACAGCTAATAATCTGGCAGCGGCGATTGCCGGTGAAACCCATGAATACACCGATATGTATCCTGGCATGGCGAAGACCGCCCGTGATGAAGGGTTTGACGAGATTGCTGACTGGATGGAAACGCTTGCCAAGGCTGAGCGTTCACATGCAAACAGGTTTCAGAAAGCACTGGATGGGTTGGACGGTTAATTGCCGGTAAGTTTTAAAAAAGCCCGCTTAGCGGGCTTTTTTTTGTCTGGCATTTAGTGGTGGTGGTAGCCTTCCGGCAAGCCACCCAGTTCCCGCCAGCGGTTGACGATCTGACAAAATATCTCGGCCGTCTTATCGCAGTCATACTTTGCGGAATGGGCTTCATCACTATTGAAGTCGATGCCCGCCGCCTGACAGGCGCGGGCAAGAACGGTCTGTCCGAATG
>JABBBA010000203.1 GCA_018607685.1 K189A clade bacterium
AAAAATCAGACGGTTCTATGATTGTATTAGTGGCATTTTCAGATTCCGCCATTATCTGACTCTCTCTGTGCTGGCGATTTCCAGTGCTGGTATAGGTTTGCCAGCAAGTATCACGAAGTCCTCGCGGACATCCCGGTACCCCAGTCGGTGGCCTACTACCGTATAGCGTCCTGGTATGAGATAAACCACTTTGTTGGTCACTTTACCGAGGGCAGCGTGCTTGCGAACGGTAACGTCCGTTTTTCCATCGGAATTGATGGTAACGGGTACTTCAATTCTGGCTGTGGATATGAGCCGAGCCAATATGTCGATTTGGGACATCAACTGGTCGGTTACTGGCTTCGCCCTGGAAGCCTGTCTGAGTGTTGAGGAGGCTTCCGCAAGCCCTTCATCGCTCTGCAATAAGCTTGGGTCGCTGAGGAAACCCCGTAGCCGTTCCTGAAGCGCCAGTCTGGACTTTGCATAGGCGAGTCCCGTCAGTGCAAACTCCAGTGAATCAGCAATCGCCAGAGCCGCCTCATATTCCTCGATCGCACCTGACCAGTTCTCCGATGCCAGGTCAGCTTCTGCACTTTTCTGATGCCCCAGAATAATGTCATTGCGTTCTGATTGTTCCACCTGCAGTAAGCCATCTTCTGGCTCATTTGAACCTGGTAGGATTTTCTTCGCTTGGGTGAAACCCTCGCGAGCCGCTTCATAATTTTTATTGGAAATTTCATGAAACCCTTTTGACATTGCTGCCTGGAAATTTCGTTGCGTGATGGCACGTTGAATGCGGGAAAGTCCCTGATTTGCAGGTTGCCAGTCGCCATCGAGGTCCTTAGCCGTTTTAAACGTCTCTCGTGCGCTATCGAGCTCTCCATTCCGCTCAAACACTTCACCCTGGCGAACCAGATCCTGCACCTGGTCGAGTGTTTCAGCGCGGGCCAGCTTTTGCTGTAAATCCTTATTTTCACCATCTATCGATGTGGCGATGGTGAAGGACGTCAGTGCGGTTTCGGCGTCGCCCTCAAGCAGAGCCTTGTCTCCCGAAGCCTCGTTTCTTTCAAGTTCACGGGGTATTCGGGTTTTAAGCTCAGCCATGTTGGCCAGCACTGTTTTGTATTGATTGAGGGCAGCTTCAAATTGCTTTCCCCTATACAGGCTATCGGCAGCATCGAGGTCTGCACCGACTTTTTCATAATCAGTGCGTGCCCAGAAAAGAACGCCGGCATCCTCCAGGTCGAGCTGCTGCCTTAGAATATCCCGGGTAAGCGCTTCACCCTGCTCCTGGAACATCTCAAGCCGAGCTGATTCCATTGGGGTAACAATAGGCGGAGCCGCGGATGTCGCGGCCGTTGCCCCTGCCGTAGTGACGCCGGGGCCATTCTGTAAGGAGGTTGTTTCCGGTGGTGCGCTCGTGGGTAGGAAAGCGAATAGCAGCGTCGCAAAAATGAGAAGAGAGACGCCGGCAACCAGCACCCATTGCAGCGGTATGGCCTGATCCTGACGTTTACCAATGCGGTCCGGGGTTGCGGTTGTCGTGGTTTCCGGGACAGGCGATGATCGACGTGAAAAATCCACAGATTCTATTGCCGTTGAGCTGCCTTCGAAATGAGTTCCCAGAGATTCGCGCAACTCAGAAAGATTGGTTGTTCGTCCAAACGGAGAATCACTCAGCATAGAGCGAAGTTGGCTTTCCAAATGGGGATCGAGAGGCGCATCAAGTTCCACATCTTTTTCCCAGCGCTTGCCGGTAAGTGCTCTAAACAGAATACAGCCCAGTGAGTAGACATCGTCATCGGTACTCGGGTCCCTGCCCGCCAGTACCTGAGGGCTTAGATAGGCTTGCTCATCGGCGGAGTAGATAGAGGGAGGTAGCGCGAAACCGGTCATATGGACGATTCCCGATGCATCTACCAGGATGTTGCCAGGGCATAGTGTTCCGTGTGTGATGCCAAGGTTATGGGCATAGCCGAGGGCCCCCAAAATTTGCTGAAGCAGGGGCCAGATCCCCGGGTCGTCAAGGTCAAGTATTTGGCTATCCGTCAGATAGGGTTCGACCAGATATTGAATACCATCCTGGACGCCTGCCTCGACGTTCAGGGAAATGTTTTGGTGTACGAGGACTCGCAGAGTTCCTACACGTTCGCTGATCGATGCCCAGGTATTGTCATCCAGGTGCGTGCCCATGAACCTGACCACTACCCGGTCGCCGGTTTGGTTGTGCGTGGCGATCCATGATTCAACGGACGAAGTTGAGTCGGAACCCGAGGTTGACCTTTTACTCAGGACATATTGTTTCGGGAATACTTGACCTTCCCGGAGTTGCAAATTCATGGACACTACCGATGGTTAATACGATGCCGGACTTATTGTACTTTTATTTTGTACTTTTTTTTGTGCGTATACCGCGCGCTTACTGTGACGGGATGCTGGTTTCCTGTGCGTAAATTTCCCTGAGAAGCTGTCGCCACTCGACATACTGTTCCTGTGCGGTGCCGGTAAGTTCAATCGTCCTGCCTTCGATATCAAGCACGTAAGGTGTAATCTCGGTGCCGAGGGACTGGCTCAGTTCGCGCAGGGATTCCATATGAATTTCGGCTTCCTTGCGGCGCGCCAGTCCACTTTTGATGGCCCCAATTCCACCTACAACCGCACCCGCGGCGGCGGCATCAGTTGCCCAGCTGTCACTTTCACTTCCTGCTGCTATACCGCCAAGTATCAATAACCCACCTGTAATAAGTCTGGTTCTTGCCTGGCGCTGAACTTCCCGAAGTCGGATGGCCTCGTCATAGGTGGCGTGCCGCCACTCATCGTAGGAGGGCTTCATTTCCCGATAGAATCTGGAGTAGTAATCGTCCAGAGTGTCAACAAACAGGTACTCCTGTTCCTTGATACGCGCGACTCGCTGCATCATGCCGTCACTTTCTGCAGGAAGCTGGACGACTTTCACCTGTCCGCTTCGAGGTTCCTCCAGGTAGCCAACAAATGCATCAGGAGCAAGATCGCTGGCAAATTTCAGTTTTGCGATGGTTTTTATTTCCAGAATCTGTTTTCGGGTGAGCAGCTCCCGCCCCCCAAGCAAGTCGTTGGCTACGTCGTTGTAGAGATCCTGGAACGGGTCTTCCTTCGGCTTCTCGTAAGAGAAGTTGCTGGCGGTGTCTTCGTAAGTCCGTTCAAACCAGACTTTGCCGCTGGCGTCCGTTGCGCGCATCAGTACTTTTAGCCGCTCTCCATCTGATTCGAGTATTTTCCCTTGAAGCTCCAGGTCAACGGATTTGCTGGACTCGGGTGTTACACGAACTGCCCCCCAGTTACCCGTTAGTTCCAGCGTGTCTTTCAGCTGGTATGAAATGTAGCTCGATTCAGCACGACGGACATCTGGCACAATAAGTTTCTTTTCAATCTGTGCGAAATCTACGGGGATATTCGGGTCGACGGGCAGGATGCCAATGTCCAGAAGTTCATCATAGGGGATTGCTTCGACCGCCTGGGTCGCCGGTGTTGAATTGGATGTGACGATCTGCGTCGTCGTGCAACCGGCAAGCATGATGAGGGAGAGCATCAGCAGGTTTCTAGCGATGGGCAATTGTTTTTTCATACTACGTTCCTGGCTAACCAGATTAGCTACAACCCGGTCTTGTATTTTCTGTATTCATCCCACAGCTTCTCGCGCAGGTCTGGATCCGTCTCCGCAGCTGCAGCCTCGCGGAGTTGTTGGGCAACAATATCGTCACCCTGGGGGCTTGGTATGTCCTCCGGTACGGGCGGAGTAGCGCCTTCCCCGGATTTTGCCAGCTCGCCGCCTTCCGGCATATTGCCCTGTTGTATAACCTCGGGTATCCCGGGTTCCAGTCGTTCATCTGTATTTTCTTCAAATGTGCCGGATTCCCGTCCGAGCCCTTTACCGCCCAGAACCGCGACCCCAGGTACATTTTCAGAGGATGTGGGAGGAGGCGTGCTGCCTAATACTTCGTTTCGTGCATCCAGGATTGTACCCTCGAAAATGGCAATTGAAGCGTCGAGCTCTTTATCAAGTTCACTACCTCCACTGCCGCTTCCTCCGCCCGGGTAAGATGCCTGCCCGCTATCTTCAGCTGAATCTCCATTACCGTTACCTGCCTGGCCGGATTCCGATCCGGGCGGTTCACCAAACTCCGGTAGCTGGATCCGCGAATCAAAAATTGAATCAGTGGCGATGACAATGGCTACATTGGCTTTGTTTAAAGCGTCTTCGGCTTCAGCGATTGCGCCTTCCTGGGGTGTGCCCTCAAATATGTCACCGATATCCATTAAATCCTGGCCGGCGATGATGACAGAAACTCGTGCCCTGGCGAGCGATTTTTCAGCTTCGCCAAGCTCTGCATCAGTTTCGGCTGTTTCAAGGGCGATGCCTGCTGTTTCAAGTGCGATGCCTGCCTGCTCCAGCGCTTCCTGTGCGGCCCGGATATCGTCAGCAAGATCTCCCGGATATTCACTTCCGGGACTATTCCCATCCGGTGAAGACATCTCGCCACCCGAGTCTTTGGGCGATCCATCTTCCATCGACATATCACCTTCAGACTGGGCCGGTGAACCATCTTCCATTGATAACTCGTCCTGGGCCTGGGCTGGTGCACCGTCCTCCATCGCCATATCGTCTGATTCCGATGACGCCTGGGAATCTGAGCTGCCGGCCTGGCTGGGGCTCGATGCGGACTCACTGTCTTCATAGGTCTCTGAATCGCTCTGACTTTGCGTTTCGCTATCCGGGATTAATGGGTCCCACTCGCCACCGGCGGGTTGTGGTAGCTGTTGCGCTGTCTGCGATACCTGTTCACCTGCCTTCTTCAGTGTTTCTGCCGCCTGCTGCCTGGTTTGTTCAGCGGAATCCTGCTGCTCACTGCCTGGTGGTGATGACTCACCTGTCTGTTGGGGAGGCGATTGTGAGCTGGGAGGTTCTGAACTGGGTGGTTCTGAACTTTGTGGTTCTGAACTGGGGGGTGCCTGTGAAGTCGAAGGCTCAGACGGCTTAGACGGCTCAGAGGGTTGCGAAGGCGGTGATGGCGGAGGCGAACTCGATGGTGGTGCTGACGTTGGGGGCGATGACGGCGGAGGTGTAGACTGTTGCGGCGACTCGCAGGCAACAAGCACCAGTGCCGTGGCGCAATAGCAGAATAACTGGCTGATTCGTCTCATAACTTTTCTCTGGATTACGTCAGGATTGTCGCCTGATGAAGCTGAAGTTTAACTGAATAGGCGGGTGGAAAGCTGCCGCTTCTCAACATTGGACCCGGAGTGATCAGGAAATGTTCAATTTCACAGGATAAAACCTCGATATGCACTACATAAAATGTACAGGTCGAGACTGCTGGGCATCCTTGAGCGGGGCGAGTAGGATTGTGATGTACACAGAATCACTGGAGTTAGGGTTGCGATTTCAAATTTTGTTGAGACAGAGTCTGCTTGTGCTGGCGATGACGTTGTTCCTCCAATCCTGTACTACCAGTGTCGTAGTACAGGGAACGATACCGACCCCGCTCGTCAGCAAAATACCGGCCCGGATGGGTGTTTACTATTCGGACGAGTTCAAGCACTTCAAGTATGAAGAGGTTATTCGTGATTCCGGTGGTTGGAGCATCGATCTTGGCCAGCAGAATCTGAGTTTTTTCCAGAATCTGGCTAAATCCGTGTTTCAAGGGGTTGAGGAAGTCCATGAACCTCCACTTACGCCGGAAGAGATGCAGGGTCTGGATGGTGTTTTAGTGCCCTCGATCGAGAAGTATGGGTTTTTAACGCCCTCTATATCGGGACTAAAGTTTTACTCCGCCTCGATTGAATATCGCGTATCAATGTACGACAGCGTAGGGACAAAGATTGGTGACTGGAACATCGTCGGTTACGGTAAGAGTGAAGGAGGGATGTTTTCATCGGATGATGCTGTTAACGAGGCAACGGTTTTGGCTATTCGCGACGGTGGTGCACGCATTGCAATTGAGTTGATTGATCAGCCCGCCGTTCAGGCCTGGCTGCAGTCTCTGGATGGCTCGATTGAATCGCCCGTTGGCACGCCAGCCGCCGTTGAAGCCGTTGAAACCCCTGAAGGTCTGGATGGAGTCCCTGATGCGTAATCTGTTTGTTGCCCTGGGCCTGTTGGCGCTGATGTCCGGGTGCGTATCCTCTCGTATTGAACAATCAAGGGATGCATCTACGGGAATCGAGACGGATGAGGCGATTGTTCTGCTCGGCAGAGCGAGTTACAACGAGAAGGAGACAGAGGAAAGTTTTACTCAATGTATCGCCGATGCGTTGGGCCAGGGTGACAACCCCATTCGTATGATCAAGCAAAAGCAATTCAGGGATGAGCTATACCCATGGTTCGAGCCCAGAACCGCGCCGACCTCGGCCGATGAGCTAGGTAGACTGTTTGCCCAGCCGGGATTCAGGGATCGGATAGATTCTGCCAATGTCCGTTACCTTGCCTGGATTGATGGGGATACGGTAACCATCGACAGTGGCGGTTCCATGAGCTGTACCATCAGTACATTCGGTGGTGGATGTTTTGGAATGAGTTATTGGGAAGAAGATGCGTCCTACGACGCCGCGATCTGGGACCTGAAGACGATGACGTCGACGGGGCAGATAAGCGCAGATGCAACCGGGACCTCGTATCTTGCAGGTCTGGTCATTCCCATACCTATCCTGGCGAGACCAGGAAATGCCGCCTGCCAGGGTTTGGCGAAGCAGCTGCGCGAGTTTATTATCGGAGGAACCTAACGCTCGCTCGATTCCTGGTCGGGTACTTCTTGCGTGAGCACCTCCTCGACGGGTATTTCCAGAATCAGCGGCTCCTCATTGGGTAACACAAGAACGCGCGGTTCCTCGACGGACGCCTCCCCGGTTGGCGGTGTGCCCGAAGGCGCTGCCGCTATAGGTGCTTCCTCTTCCTCCTGTTTGTCACCAGTCCCTGATCTGTTGTTCAACGCGACGAACTTTTGACGCAGCACTAACGCTTCTGTAGATACGATCTCGCCATCACTGATACGAGGCCTGTACCTTGAAGCTCTCAGAGTCTGGCGGAGAAGTCGTACCTGCTCATTGGGTACGTTCCTACCGATAACTTCTATTCCAAAGGCGCGTCCATCCACTGAAACATCGAACTGCAGGTCTGCGAATAACTCATCGTTGGTTGCTGCAGCATCAGGTGTTCGCTCGAGATACAGGACAGGAGAATATCTTGGGTACAGCCTGACCGGGGAGCCAAACAAAGATGTTGCTAGCAGCTGCGTTTCCGGCCGTTCCTGTAAGACTGTCCACGCGTTGAGGTAGGTTTCCTGAGCTTTTTTATCAGAGTTGATAATGTATAAATCCCCAAGGTCTACCATCGCCTGGGCGCGATCGGTGAGATCTGAATTGGGGTTTGATTCCACGATTTCCAGCGAACGCAGCAAGGCGAACTCGGCATATCTTCGGCTGGTGATCTGTAACAGGCGAGCACTTGCCAACCCGCGTAGCGCCGGTAGTAGCCTGAGATCGTTTACCCCGTAGTTGTTCTCAATGATTTCGATCGCCCGGAGGTACATGCTGATAGCATTCTTAAACAGGAGATCGCGCTCCACTCTGAGCTGTGGAATAGCCAGCAACGGAATAGAGCTGCCACGGGTAGCAAAGTAACTGCCGAGTCTGGCCAGGGCCGGTAGTATTTCGGTGGAATCGGGTCCATAGGACTGTTCCGCAACCCGCAGGCTAAATCGTTGTTGCTGGTCCGCCGCTAGAGAGTTCCGCTGGCGAAGGTTGGTGGCCGTCAGATAACTGAGCATGGGCAATTGTTCTTTGTTGTAAACGCCCTTTTGACGGTGGGTAATG
>JABBBA010000047.1:0-6061 GCA_018607685.1 K189A clade bacterium
GTTTGGCATTATGGGGTTGCTGGGTATTCCATTAAACCCTGGAACCGCCATGGTGGCGGTGATCGCAGTCGGTATCGCAATCGACGGCACCATCCACCTGCTCGCTCATTACAATGAACTTTGCAGAACCACCTCCGACTACGAAGGAGCAGTGCAACAGGCCGTACAGGAGGTGGCAACGCCACTAATCGTTTCGAGCCTGGCCCTGTCCCTGGGTTTCGGTATTCTGCTGCTATCGAATTTCACTATCGTGGCTCAGTTCGGCGCACTGGCAGCATTGACCATGTTGATTTCCATATTCGCTAACCTGCTGATCACACCTATCATCATGTCAAGGATTCGCCTGGTAGGTCTCTATCAGATTATCGCCATGAAGGTCGACCCGGCGGTTCTGGAATCCAGCCCTCTGTTTGCCAACATGACCAACTATGAACGCAGAAAAGCTATCCTGATTTCGGAAATTCATGAATTCGAGGTTGGTGAGAAACTCGTCACCCAGGGAGATGTCGGCAGGAACATGTACATGATCCTGGAAGGTGCCGCCAGCGTCGAACGCCACGATGGAGATACCACTCGCCTTCTCGCTGAGCTTGAGGCGGGTCAGGTATTCGGGGAGGTTGGTTATATACGCGCGATCGAACGAACCGCGGACGTCGTCGCCAAGACGCCGGTTTCGGCTTTGAACTTTGAGTATGACCGGATGCAGAAAGACCTGAAATTCTTCCCTAACATTGTTGCAAAGTTAAACTTCAACATCAGCGGGATTCTCGGAGAACGTCTAGCAGATGTGCTGGACGCAAAGTAACTTGCCAGGCTCTACATTCAGTAACTGATACCCTTTCCAGACAATACCTCGAACACCGGGGCTAAATGATCACCATAGTGTTTCCATCGATCTACCGCACTGGAATAAAGCGGTTCCCTCACCTGCATGGCGCTCGCTGTAGATACCGCAGATTTACTTTTATAAAACTCCAGACTGGCTGGCTCAAAATCCACACCCAGAAATGTACTTAGTTCTCGTACGGTCGACTCAGGGTTCGCGACGATGGCCTCATAGTCCAACTCAAAAAAACTATCGGGAAACACCGCTTTCCAATGTGCCATCAACTCATCAAACAGACAGTAATATTCTGCTGTATCTTTCAGGTCATAGTGATAGTTGTAGTAGGAAAAGTTGACCGAAAAAAGTTGTCGGTAATTTGAAAGACAGGTGTCAACAGGCTGTCGTCTGAGACAGACTATCTTTGCCCCTGGCAGGGCCTTCAGGACAAAGCCCACATAGAGAAAGTTCAGCGGCATTTTATCGAGCGAAAATTCCTTGATCCCGGACCTCTGACCAACCTGATAAAGGTAACGTCTGCCGACTTCAGGGAAGTCAATATCACGGCTTTCCAAAACGAGCTGACTATCGAGCATCGCCTTGGATTTCGAACCAGAAGTTTCTTTCATTGCCCTGGCGAAATACTGAACCTCTCCCATGGAAACTATCCTGGAGTGGCTGCTCAGTATTCGATCAACCAGCGTCGTTCCACTTCTGGGCATGCCCAGAACGAAAATGTTTTGATTGCCAAGATCACCAGACGCATAGTCGCCGTCGACAGGAAACGCCTGCCTGATCGATTCAAATAACTTTTTATCGTCTGCAATCCGATAGCCGATCTTCGCCCGCATCCCTTCTTTTCCTGAACGGAGGGCATGGAACGCACTGTCATAGTCGCCGGCCTTTTCGTATTCACGTGAGATGGAATGACCGAGGTACAACCGGTCTACCGGTGACAGGTTAGTGTCCGTGGCGAGCTTCTCCAGGACAGGTAACCGCCCTGAGGGACCGAGGTTTTTCTCGAGCTCCGACAGCGCCCAATAAGCACGATAAAAGTTCGGATTGGCGCGGATTGCATTACCATAACCTTCCTCCGCACCCGCCGCATTACCAAGAAACTGTTCGACCGATGCCAGGTTAAATTGAAACTGCGCGTTGTCTGGCGATACACGAACACTCAACTTCAGAACATCCCTAGCCTGCTCGTGCATCTCAAAACGGCTGTAGACCACACCCAGTGTATCAAGCACCAGCGGCTTATCCGGCTTCAGGGTCATCGCATAGTCAGCAGCAGCAATCGCTTCTGTTTTCTGACCTGCCATAGTATGCAGCCGCGCCTTGTGAGCAACATATTCGACATCGCGTGGTGAAAGACGGAGCGCACTGTTTACAAGCTCAATCGAGACCGAGACCTTTCGCCTTTCAGCTGCGGCCAATGAGAGAAAAAACCATGCGTCTGCATAGCTGTCGTCCAATGCCAGGATTTCCTTCGCGCAGGTTTCTAATTCAGTAAAAGCCCGCTTGTTCAGTGCGATCGCTGCTCGGGTGGCTAGGTTTTTTAAAGTTTCAGACATTCCTTAAGCGCAGAGAAATTTAGTGTCCCCGGGAAACGGGGACACTAAATGGACACTAGAACTGGTAGCTAACCCGGACGCCCATATTCCTGGGTGTCCCGACATACTGGCCATAAGAGCGAAGCGTGAAACCATTGACTGTATTGCCAGGCCCTGACTGCTCGTTCTGCAGGAATCTTCTGGATGTACGAGTACCCAGGATATAGTACTCATCCGTCAGGTTATCGACATAAGCCTGGACTAACCATGCGTCCTTGGAAAAGGTCGCCGATAGATGATGAATATCGTAGCTTGGAATTTCCTCGCCGCCACGGTCACCAGGCAAGCCTGTATCTGGATCAACCAGGGGGTCTTTGTCTCCCCCTGGCATATTGTATACATCGCCCATGTAGACAACCCCGTAGTTGATCGCGAGATCAATGCCATCCAGGACGGTCGTGTTATAGGTGATGTTAAAGGTCGCCTGGTGCTCTGGTGAGCCTGGTAGCCGGGCGCCATCAAGTACGTCGAACGGACCTACCAGACCAGGCGCATCAGCAGTTAACTCGGCATTGTTGTATGCATACGTCATCGACGTTTCCCAACTGTCGTTAATCAACCAACGTCCCTGAAATTCAAACCCTTTGCTCTCCGCTTTACTACCGTTACCGGTAATCGGCAAATTACCGTTAGCAGTCACCGTTGAAACTTGCAGGTTGTCCCAGTCGATTGTGTAGAGGGCTGCATTGATAGAAATGGTGCGGTCCATCAAAAAGCCCTTGTAACCAATTTCATAGTTATCGGTTTCATCAGGGGCAATCAGAACTTCACCCGGCAGAGCACAAAGCTGCTGCTGATCGCTGGCTATCTGATCCGGAGTACATTCGGGTACAGAATTCACGCCGCCATTTCGATAACCTTCTGAATACGTGAAGTAAAACATGGTGTCCTCATTCATGTCCCAGGCTGCGTTGAACTTGAAAAGGTCCCCGTCATCCTTACCAGCATTGGTACCGAAGTTGATATTAACCGCGTCCTGCGCGTCACCCAGGAATACCGTGTCAAACAGAGGCAACCCAAACCCACCGCGGGAATCGACTTCGAATTCATAATCACGATAACCAACGGTGAAACTCAAATCGTCCGTCATCTGATACGATAACTCCCCATAGAACGCGGTTTCTTCCTCATTTTGATCAGCGACCTCAATATACTCTAGAGCATCGGGCCTCAGCTGTACGCCGCCGAAGTTGTCTACAGCGAACTGATCAAAGCCCGGGGTAAATTCTTCACTGGTCGCATAGCTGTCCAGTTCATTTTTGAAATATCCGATAGTCCATGAAAACTTGCTTTCGTACTGTGAAGTTAAACGCACCTCAATGGTATCGGTTTCCTCATCAACGATTTCTCGAGTAAAGGCCGAAAAGCTCGGGAAAAACTCATAACCGTATTCGAAATTTAAAAGAAGGTCTGTCTGGTCTCGCTGGCCTTCTTCTTCGTAGTCAGATTCTCCATAGACAAACGTTGCTTCTGCAAAGCCCAGATCCCACGAGACGTCCAGGCTAACCAGTTTGTTCGTGTATTCATTTGGCTCCTCATAACGCAAGCCAGACTGGTACTTGCCGGTTCCAAAAGACAATCTATTCGCTATTTGTCGACCTCCCGCCTCGGTCTCCTGCTCGTAGTACCAGAGGTTGACGTCAATGTCATTGGTCGGCAACCATCTCAGGTTAACGCGATAGGACGTGGTGTCTTCACCATCGGCATCTTCTACCTGACGAAGGTTTGCCGCCACATCGGCCGGGTCAGAAAAATCCGGCTCCGGATTGGAAACACCTGCCTCCCGAACAACAAAATCATAATCGATGAACCCCGGCGCGTCACGGCGGTCCAGATTCACACGCAGCGCCAGCTTGTCTTCGAGTAGAGGCACGTTGACCGTCAGGCCATACTCATAACCAAGATCATCGGATTCATCATTTGAGTTTAAATCTGCTCGAACATCGACTTCAAACTCACTGGTATTAGCTTCGGTCGGAATGTATCGAATAGCACCACCCATGGTGCCCTGTCCATACAACGTACCCTGCGGCCCAATCAATACTTCCACCCGCTCCATGTCCACAGGCATCAGGTCGACCTGCAGTGGGATCTCACCCAGGTAAGTGGCGACAGTGTCACTAACAAATCCCGGCCCCAGGCCTGTCGTGTTTAAGCCACGCACCAGAATATCAGCCACCTCGTTTCTTGCACCTCGATCCACCACGGTGAGACCTGGAACATAATGGGCAATATCAGAAATATTACGTAAGCGAAGGTCCTTAATCTGGTCGCCGCTTACAGCAGTAATATTTAAAGGAATGTCCTGTACATTTTGCGAGCGCCTTGCAGCGGTGACGACGACTTCCTCAATCATGGTTTTATCAGCGGCCGACGCAACGCCGGGAATAGCCGCTGCGACCGGGATAGAGGCAAGTGAAATAGCCTGTGCCAGCCTTTTCTTACTAAGTGTTCGGTAAGTATTATGGTTCATAATGGTCCCCCCGGACGGTTAACGGTTATGTTGCAGTGAACAATAACCGGAAACGATACCGCCAATAGGTAGAAATTGAAAGAAATTCGTCCCACCCAGCCCTGAACAACCAACGCTCAAAGCACCCGAAACCCCTGAAGAACGAATGAGGCGCTCTATCATTGTGGATTGAGCAGCGCACTCTAAACTAACAGCTCAGCTATACTTCAAGTCCTTTCAGGAGCCCTACATGAGTCGTATCTACTTTCTTGCCCTCGCGCTTTCTATCTCCCCGGTGTCGTTTTCCAAAACCTTTCTCACTGCAGACCGCTACCTGGACGTTGAAAGTGGCCAGTACATTGAATCACCAGTCTTCGTTATCGAGGACGGGCGCATCCTGACATCTACTGGCGATATCCAGAGTCGCGAGGATAGTGACAGTGTTGTAAACCTTGGCGGAATGACTTTGCTGCCGGGGCTGGTCGACTCGCATGTCCATATCGTTGGAAATCAGGAGCTACACGGTTATGCGAAGTTGGGTGAGTCCGAGGATGCGGCGTTGCTAAGCGGGGTGAAAAACGCAGAAGATATGCTAAAGGCAGGGGTGACTACGATCCGCAATTTGGGCTCCAGTACCTATGGTGATATCGCCCTTCGTGACGCAATCGATAAAAACATTATCATTGGTCCCCGCATATTTGCCGCAGGTCCTGCATTAGGGATTACAGGCGGCC
Source organism: K189A clade bacterium (assembly GCA_018607685.1). Taxonomy (GTDB): domain Bacteria; phylum Pseudomonadota; class Gammaproteobacteria; order Pseudomonadales; family Azotimanducaceae; genus UBA9659. The sequence goes on from JABBBA010000047.1 coordinate 5,623, forward strand.
ACTGTGACAGCAACCTTCTGCCTCGTGAATATGGACGAAAGAACTCCGGCGTCGCAGATGGACCATGGAAAGTCGCCGCCAAAGTCAGGGAAAATATCAAGTACGGCTCTGACGTCATCAAGTTTTGTGCCACCGGCGGCGTCATGTCAAAGGGCACAAATGTCGGCGTACAGCAGTACACGCTTGAAGAAATGAAAATCCTGGTGCAGGAAGCTCACAGACGCGGCCGCACGGTTGCTGCACATGCGCATGGAACTGAGGGTATCCGGTCAGCAATCCTCGCCGGTGTTGATTCTGTTGAACACGCAAGTTTCATCGACAAGGAAGGTATAAGACTCGCGAAAAGAAACGGCACCTACCTCAGCATGGATATCTATGTGACCGAGTATATTCTCGGCCGAGGCGCCGAAGCAGGTATTCTGGAAGAAAACCTCGCTAA
>JABBBA010000047.1:6071-7822 GCA_018607685.1 K189A clade bacterium
CGCAAGGCCGTCGATGCGGGAGTTAAAATGGTAATGGGAACGGATGCTGGCATTTACCCCCACAGCGAAAGCCCCCGGCAATTGTCCCGTATGGTCCAGTTCGGCATGACGCCCGTACAGGCTATACGTGCGGCGACTATTAATGCTGCAACGCTTTTAAAGGAACAGAAAAATTTTGGCTCGCTTAACGATGGTAAGTACGCCGACATCATTGCCGTTAAAGGCGATCCACTCACCAATGTCAGCCTGCTTGAAGACGTAAGTTTTGTGATGAAAGCTGGCACTATCTATAAGGCACCGTAAATGATTCGCTATCTGCTTGTTCTTACAGGGTCAGTTCTTACGACTCTTTTTATCAATCTCAACTGCATGGCCGCCACGATGACCGCAACAGAAATACAAAAAGAATTCGCTGCCGGCGCATCTGCGTCAGTCGCAACACAAAAAGCGATCAACGAGATCGAGGCGACAGATGATGATTACCACGCGGTCATTGTGTCAGGGGGCTCAGCGGTTATAGAAAGCACGAGACGCCTGGACCGCCTGTCTCCGGCTGAGCGGGCCAAACTGCCACTAGGGGGTGTTCCCATACTGGTCAAAGACAATATAGAAACCGTTGAATGGCCAACGACAGCAGGTTCGCTCGCACTGAAAGATAACCTGACGGGCCGCGATGCTGACCTTATCTCAAGATTACGGGAAGCGGGCGCCGTCATACTGGGGAAAGCCAACCTGAGTGAATGGGCAAACTTCAGATCCGATAAATCCCTGTCCGGCTGGAGTGGTGTTCGGGGCCAGACGCGCAATGCATTTGACGTATCACGCTCACCCTGCGGTTCCAGTTCCGGGTCGGCGGTCTCCGTTGCTTTGGGATACGTGCCAGTCGCCATCGGCAGCGAAACCGACGGTTCAATTGTTTGCCCTGCCTCCCTTAACGGGGTTGTTGGATTCAAACCCACCCATGGACTGGTTTCCGGCTTCGGAATAGTGCCGCTTGCAGCAACACAGGACACCGCAGGACCCATTGCAGCAACCGTCATTGACGCAGCAATAACGCTCGGCGCAATGATTGACGTCGCAGGCGAATCCTCAGAAATAAATGCGGCGATAAGTAATGAGTTACTGACGTTAATGGCACCGGCAGACCTTAAGGGCAAACGGATCGGTGTACTTGCCGAGGTGCAGGGGTTTGATGAGCGTCGCGACGTCTTGCTTGATGCGGCCATCAAAACACTGGAATCTCTCGGGGCGGAAATTGTACCCGGCCTGGCAGCAAGGCCGTACGATGACTTTGGAAAGGATGAATATGACGTGCTGCTCTATGAGTTCAAACACCTACTCAATGATTACCTGGCCGGGTTGCCAACCAAATCCAATCAGTTAACCCTGGCCGGACTTATCGAGTACAACAATCAATCAGATATCGAACTCTCACTCTTCGATCAAAGCATTTTTATACAGGCCCACGAACTCCCATTGACGGAAGCGCAATACAAACAAAAACTCAGCAAAATCAGGAAGGCAGCTCGTGAAGACGGTTTGGACCACCTGATCAGCGCGAACAACCTCGATGTACTTATCGGAACGACTACCGGTCCCGCGTGGACGATCGACGAGGTGAACGGAGATGCCTTTCACGGTCCTTCGATCTCAAGCTTTCCGGCGGTGGGCGGGCACCCTCACCTGACCGTACCAATGGGGGACATCCGAGGCTTACCTATTGGCCTGTCATTTATCGGGCGTCGCCTCGA
>JABBBA010000234.1:0-2471 GCA_018607685.1 K189A clade bacterium
CTGACCGTGGTCGCACTGGGCACCTCTGCGCCTGAAATTTTTGTATCTGCCATTGCAGCAATGCAGAACCAGCCTGAACTCGCGGTCGGGAATGCAATCGGCTCAAACATCGCCAACATTGCAATGGTGCTGGGCCTGACCGCGATTGTTGTGCCGTTGAAATTTCGCGTCGACATTTTACGCAACGATCTCCCCATCATGGTATTTGTTGCCCTGTGTGCAGGCGCGACCCTGATCGATCACCACCTCGGTATCTGGGATGGTCTGCTTTTAGTCGTGGGCCTTTGCACCTTTCTGTTCAGGCTTGCGGTCGAACAACGAAAATCCACCTCCATGGAGATCGCTGCAGAAATCGAAGACCTGAGTGAGATTCCTGCAATGTCCAACGCCCGCGGGGTGTTCACTTTTTGCCTGTCCCTGGTGTTCCTGTTACTAAGCTCAGAACTACTTGTCTGGGCAGTCTCAAACATTGCCGTTGGTCTTGGGGTCAGCGAACTGTTGATTGGATTGACCGTGATTGCTGTGGGCACCAGTCTGCCGGAACTCGTCGTGTCCATGACCAGTGCATTAAAAGGTCAGACGGATATGGCGATAGGGAACATAGTGGGGTCAAACATATTCAATATTCTGGCCGTCCTGGCGATTCCGTGCATTATTTCACCGACCTTTGTCGATCCAGAACTGCTGACCAGGGATTACGTTTTGATGCTTGGGTTGACTATGTTGCTGGTGCTATTTGCTTACCAGTCAAAACTGGGCGGAAGTATCGGACGCCTGAAAGGCATATTTCTTCTCTGCATCTGGATCGGGTATCTGGTCTTTCTTTATAACGGAGCAACCGGGAACGACAGTCTCGGGTTCGTGGCATACTAGACTCGCCCTAAATCGAATGCACTAATCCAATGTACCAGCCCCAGGTATCAGCCAAAGCCCCATGATCAATCGAATAATCGTACTGAGCACCCTGATACTCGCATTCGCCCTGACCATTAACTGGGTCATGATGGAATCTGACGAATCGGCGGAGTTAACGCCAGGCAATGACCCTGATTTCTATATGCTGGACGCAACCATCAGTCAGTTCGACGGCAAAGGGGAGCTACAGCATCGGATTGCCGCTAACCGATTTACGCATTTTCCGCTGACCGATCTAACGACGATGAAGTCCCCGGCGCTGGAACTGGGTAGAACGGGCGACTCGGTCCCCTGGGAGATTACCTCAAGCGAGGGGCGAATCCTGCCTTCGACAGAATACCGCGAAGAAATCGTTGAGCTATGGAGCAATGTATTGGCGGCCAAGTCAGGTAGCGGAGGTGACTTTATCAATATACAGACCAACAGCCTCACCATCTACCCGGAGCGCGACTACGCGGAAACAGATGAGGCTGTGTTCATCGACAATCAGAGTGGCCGAACAACGGCCGCGGGCATGAAGGCCTTTCTGGATACCGGAAGATTTATGTTTTTCTCTACTCCCACACGTAAAGTAACAACGATATTCCTGCCAAATTAGTGCCGCCGCCACAACGCACCTGCCTGTCACTAAACGACGGAACTCTTTTTTTGTTAGATGGAGCGCGATTCCGAGTAATAAGCTAGAATCACTCGACATGAAAACATCGCATTCTTTAACTACCCACCTGAGGTTGGCTCTCTACCTACTGACGTTACTGCCAACATTCTCATATGCACTGGAAACTGACCGGGAACAACCTATCAAGATCCAGGCCGATGCTGCCATGGTTGACGATACAAAAGGTTCTTCCGTCTATAAGGGCAACGTCATTATTACCCAGGGCACGCTGGAAGTTACCGCTGACGAGGTTGAAATCTTTACCGCTGACAGTGAAGTCATTCAGATTATCGCCAAAACCGACAAAGACTCTGATGTGCTTGCCCACTATCAGCAGCAAACCAATGAAGCCATGGATATGGTTATCGCCGACGCCCAGAAAATCACCTACCTTGTGCAGGAAGAACGGCTGCACCTGACTGGAGATGCCCGGTTGCAACAGGCACAGGACGTCTTCGCTGGACAGCTTCTTTACTATGACCTTGCCCGTGGCATCGTCAACCTGAATTCGAGCGGTGGCTCTGATCGAGTCAACATGACGATTATCCCTAAAAAGTCCTCGCCCTAGATGCACGTACTGACCGCTTCCAATCTCGCCAAGAGCTACCGTGGACACCAGGTGGTCAAAGACGTATCGATAACCGTGGCCAGTGGCCAGGTGGTTGGCTTGCTAGGTCCGAACGGTGCCGGTAAAACGACCTGCTTTTATATGATCGTCGGATCGATTAGTCATGATCGGGGGGAAGTAAATATCGATGACGAAGACATTACACACATGGCCGTGCACGAACGCGCCCGCAAGGGCATCGGCTACCTTCCCCAGGAAGCATCGGTTTTCAGAAAGCTTACTGCGGAACAGAACCTGCTGGCCATTTTGGAAACTCGAACTGATCTGGAC
>JABBBA010000234.1:2481-7111 GCA_018607685.1 K189A clade bacterium
GATCTGGACCATCAAACGCAGATTGAAACCGCCAATAAACTAATGAGCGAGTTTCGCATCACACATATTAAAGATACGCTGGGCATTTCCCTGAGCGGAGGCGAGAGAAGGCGTGTAGAAATCGCACGCGCCCTGACGACTGATCCAGACTTCATCCTTCTGGATGAACCCTTCGCCGGCGTGGATCCAATTTCAGTGTCTGATATCAAAGAGATCGTTAGTCAACTCTCCAGGCGCGGTATCGGGGTCCTGATTACCGACCACAATGTGCGGGAAACCCTGGATATTTGCGAAAAAGCCTACATCGTCAATGAAGGCACCATCATTGCGGAAGGAACGGCAGATCAGATCCTGGAGGACGAGCAGGTGAAAGCCGTCTATCTCGGACAGGATTTCAGGATGTAAAATGATCTAATGGCACTAAAACCATCCATCACACTAAAAATGGGTCAGCAGTTGCGGATGACACCGCAACTGCAGCAGGCGATTCGTCTTCTCCAGCTATCCACACTTGAACTTGAAGTAGAGATCCAGGAAGCCCTGGACTCCAACTTTATGCTGGAGGAGATCGACCAGGAATCCGCCGACGGTGAAAAGGATGAACCCACCACACCTGATGAAATTGCTGATGTTGCCCAGGATGAGCCTGATATGCCCGAATCAGGCACCCTTGATAACCTGGCAGATTCCCCTGGTGCTGAAGAGTTCGAACGTCCTAACCCGGAGCTCGATGGTGAAACGGTGCCCGATACCAGTGAAGAGGTCAGCCGTGAATCCCTCTCGGATGAGCTACCGGTAGATACGACCTGGGATGATGTCTTTGATGAGAATTTCCAGACGTCCACACCATCATCTGATTTCTCTGATGAAAACTATCTCGAAACTCGCAATGCCGATAGCACGACCATCCAAAGCCACCTGATGGAACAGATAAACCTGCTCAACTTCACCGAGACAGACGAATATATTGCCCTCTCTGTCATAGACGGTCTGGATGACGATGGCATTCTGCAGATAGATATACAGGATATTGTAGATTCGGCACCAGCTGACTGGGAAATGGAACTCGATGAGGTCGAGGCGGTGCTTCATCTTATCCAGCATCTGGACCCCATTGGCATCGCATCACGCTCCCTTCAGGAGTGTCTTGCTATCCAGCTAAGGGCGCTGCCGCCTGAAACTTCCTCGCGTGATGTGGCTATCGTCGTAGTTGAGCAGCACATCAATCTACTTGCCGGAAGAGACTACACCCAACTGGCACGCAAGGTCCGAATCAAGGAAGAACAGTTGAAAGAGGTGATTGAGCTTGTTCAATCGCTTGACCCCAGGCCCGGCAGCACCATTGCGCAAGGCACCACTGACTATGTTGAGCCCGACGTGATCGTTTCCAAACAAAATGGCCGATGGAAGGTTGAGCTAAACCCAAAGTCTGCGCCAAAAATCAGGGTTAACCCACAATATGCCGCGCTTATCCAGCGAGGCGATAGCAGCGATGACGGAACACAGTTAAAGAACCATCTGCAGGAAGCAAAGTGGTTCATCAAGAGTCTCCAGCAGAGAAACGACACCCTGCTACGAGTATCCACCAAGATCGTCGAGTACCAGCGCGGATTCCTGGAATATGGTGAGCAGGCGATGAAGCCGCTGGTCCTGCATGACATTGCCGAAGCTGTCGACCTTCACGAGTCAACGATTAGCCGCGTGACTACGCAGAAATATATGCTCACTCCATCGGGGTTATTTGAGTTGAAGTACTTTTTTTCCAGTCATGTATCCACGAATTCCGGTGGTGAAGTATCCTCAACCGCCATTCGAGCCCTGATCAAAAAACTGGTCTCTGAAGAAAACACACAAAAACCGCTTAGTGACAGCAAGATTGCCAAGCTCCTCGGAGAGCAGAACATTAACGTCGCCCGAAGAACCATTGCCAAGTATCGGGAACTACTTCTTATCCCCCCTTCCAACGAACGTAAAGAGTTGATTTAGAACAACTAATCAACGATCTCCAATAATGAACGAATCCCCATGATTCGGGTCAAATATTCCATTGAGAGTTTGATATAGTCTTAACAAGAACCTCAATCTTTGATTGAGAATCTGTAATCGTACTGGAGATGCTTTATGGAATTAAATGTTAGTGGCCACCATGTAGAAGTAACCGATTCCCTTAGAAATTACATCGGGACGAAGCTGGAACGACTGGAAAGGCACTTTGATAAAATCACTAACATGAGCGTGATCCTCTCGGTAGAGAAACAACGGCAAAAAGCCGAATCAACGATTCACGTTTCCGGCGGAGAGATCTACGCAGATGCAGAACATGATGACCTGTACGCCGCGATTGATCTGCTGGCTGACAAACTTGACCGCCAACTGATTAAAAAGAAAGAGAAAACCAAAGGCCATAAACATAGGGTCGACGTTAGATAGTGCTTACCCGGACCTGAACACCGCTCAATCTATTTCCCTACCGGGAATTAGATTGAGCTGACCAAGGCTTGACTACCGTGGTGTCTACTTCCCTCCGGGAATTAGATTGAGCTGACCAGGACCTAACTACCGCGGTGTCTATCTTCCTTAACGGAAGCTAGATAGATAACAGCTTTCCCAAATCCGTTCTATAATACGTCTATCATTTTCTGGTGGTCGTGATGGATGGATATTGACTCAATTCTCGTTCCGGAGAGAACAATAAGTTCTCTGAAGGCAAGCAGTAAAAAGCGTGCCTTTGAACTGGCTGCGAAGCACATCAACCAGTCTGTCCCCCATCTTGAAACCGGCGAGGTCTACCGGGGGCTCATTGAGCGAGAAAAACTGGGATCTACTGCTGTAGGAGATGGTGTTGCCATTCCTCACTGTCGTCTGGAGGGTTGTGAGTCGATTACAGGCAGTCTGTTCGTTCTTGAGGATCCCATAGACTTCCTGGCCCATGACGACAAGCCTGTCAGCATCATGTTTGTACTACTGGTGCCCGCTTCTGAAACGACTGAACACCTCGCGACCCTGGGAATGCTCGCCGAGCGATTCCAGATTGAGGAATACCGAAAGCGTCTTTTGACAGCGAAAGACAACGCTGAGCTTTACCAGAACGCTCTTTTCTCTCCCTCGCCAGACAGACAATCACTCAGCAGATGATGCTTTCTCTTATTGTCATTAGTGGTCGTTCCGGCTCAGGCAAAAGTACCGCCCTGAATGTCCTCGAGGATATGGGCTACTATTGCATAGATAACTTACCGGTCTCTCTGCTTGAGCCCCTGATTACCCGCCTTTCTTCTGACCTGACAACAAGCAAGGTTGCCGTCAGCATTGACGCAAGAAACATCGCCGAGGACCTGCCTTTGTTTCCAGGCATTCTTCAGGGCTTCGATAGCACGAAAGTAGAATCTACATTGATATTCCTGGATTCCGCCAGCCCGACGCTGGTCAAGCGGTTCAGCGAAACCAGAAGAAAGCACCCGCTAAGCAATCAGGTCACAGACCTGCGTGAAGCCCTGGAACTGGAAAGCAAACTGCTGGATCCCCTTTCTGATCTGGCGGCGCTGACAATAGATACCACCCGCCTCACAATCCATGAACTCCGGGATGAAATACGCACGCGGGTTGCCAGGGAAATACACGAGTTTGCACTACTGTTCCTTTCATTCGCCTACAAGCGAGGTGTTCCTGTGGATGCCGACCTTGTGTTCGATGTCAGGTGTCTGCCCAACCCACATTGGAATCCTGATCTTCGCCCGCTGACGGGTTTGGATGAACCCGTCCAGGGTTTTCTAAACCAGCAATCCGAATTTATGGAAATGTTTACGGACCTGTCCGAGTATCTGAACAAGTGGTTACCCAGGTTTGAGGCAAACAATAGAAGCTACCTGACGGTCGCCATTGGCTGTACAGGTGGCCAGCACCGAAGTGTTTTCATGTGCCAAAAATTGTTCGACAGCTATAGATCCAGCTTCACAAACGTCCAGGTTCGTCACAGGGAACTACACACCCGCGCTTATCCATCAGGAAAGAACGGTGCTTAAGAAAAAACTGCCGATAGTAAATATACTCGGCCTTCACGCCAGGGCTGCTTCTGTGTTCGTAAAAACAGCCAGCGCATTCTCCTCAACCATCGATGTTTCCAACCCGGAGAAGCAAGCAAACGGAAAAAGCATCATGTCAATGATGTTGCTACAGGCAGCATGCGGATCAGAAATCGACATCAGCATCGAAGGAGAAGACGAAGCTGAAGCAATGGTAGCCATTGAAGCGCTCGTCGCTGACAAATTTGGCGAGAGCGAGTAGTGGAACCCGAAGAAATCACCAGGCAATCTCCAGCCTCACAGATTAAAGATCTTATTGAGACCGGCACCGATCAGGAAATCCAAAGCCTGGTAGATGAACTCAAGCCCCAGGATATGGCGGATGTTCTTGAGTCTTCGCCACCGCCCCAGCGCACCACGTTGTGGGAACTATTCGACGAAACACAGCAAAGTGAGATTCTCCCACACGTTGACGAAGACGTCGTTCTATCGCTGCTCAGTGATAAGTCTGGTGAAGAAATCGTTACTGTTCTTGAGCAGGCTGACGACGACGACACCGCCAACATTCTCCAACAACTTCCGGCCGACCTGATTCTGGAAGTTCTGGAGGC
>JABBBA010000234.1:7121-7682 GCA_018607685.1 K189A clade bacterium
GGCGATGGACGCCCAGGACCGAAGCCGGGTTGAGAATCTACTGGCCTATCCTGAGGATACGGCCGGGGGAATGATGGATACAGATACTATTTCTGTAAGGCCCCAGGTGAGTTTGGATGTGGTACTGAGATACCTGCGCAGACATACTGAACTTCCATCAATGACCGACAGCATTTTCGTGGTGAACTCAACGGACGAATTTGTTGGCATGTTACCACTGGCAACCCTGCTCGTATCCGACCCGGCGTTGACCGTGAGGGAAATGATGATCACCGAGATCGAAGCCATTCCCGCCGACATGTCTGAACACGATGTGGCAGCAAAGTTCGAACGCTACGACCTGGTCTCAGCACCCGTCATCGACGAGGGCAATAGACTTCTGGGAAGAATCACTATCGATGATGTCGTGGACGTCATCATCGACGAAGCCGACCACTCCATTCTGGGAATGGCCGGCCTGAATGAAGACTCGGACATCTTCGCCCCCATTTTGAAAACCGCAAAGAGCCGAGCAATCTGGCTTGGTGCAAACCTCGCCACTGCATTCATCGCTGCATCGGT
>JABBBA010000114.1 GCA_018607685.1 K189A clade bacterium
TGACGGCACCATGACCAACGAATGGGGTTCGATCAACATTGATGACGAAGGTATGCCTACCCAGAAAACCCAGCTAATTAAGGATGGAAAGCTCACTAATTTCCTTGTGGACCGGATCGGTTCTGAACAAACAGGATTTGAACGTACCGGCTCCGGGCGACGGGAGTCTTACAAATATGCACCCGCTTCTCGAATGCGTAACACCTTCATCGAGGCAGGTGATGCAAACCTTGATGACATGATCGGATCAATCGACAAGGGTATTTATGCGGCCCAGATGGGCGGAGGATCAGTGCAGCCAGGTACCGGCGAATTTAACTTCGCGGTCACCGAGGGCTACTACATCGAAAACGGAAAAATTCAGCACCCGGTGAAAGCTGCCACGTTAATTAGCACAGGACCCGCGGTTCTAAAAGAAATCTCAATGGTAGGCAGCGACTTTTCCCTTGCCTGCGGCATGTGCGGTTCGGTCTCCGGCGCCGTGCCAACCTCTGTTGGTCAGGCGACGCTAAAAGTAGATGACATTCTCGTCGGGGGTAATGCCTGATGAGTATTGCGCAGCAGGCAGAAAACATCCTCGCCAGGGTCCAGGCCGCAGGCGCCCAGGGCGACCTGATTATCGACCGCGGCGACGCGTTATCTCTTAAAGCTCAGGATGGTGAGCTTGAGGAACACAAAGTCACCTCCAGTCAGATATTCGGCCTTCGGGTCATCAAGGACGACCGCGTGGGCACAGCGTATAGCGAGGCAGCAGATGATGAGGCGCTGTCTTCTCTGGTGGAACAGGCATTGGTGAATGCCAGCTACGCTGCACCGGAGATCCATGAAAAAATACTATCAAATAGCAGCGAACTCTCAACCGATGACAAACTGCTGTGTCCTGAAGAACAAATCGCCATAGAGCAGAAAATTGACCTGGTCTTGAAACTGGAGGCGGAGCTCAAAGCAAAGGACAAAGTCAAAAACGTCCCCTACAACGGTCTCCAGGATGGCACCGGAGAAAGACACATCTATTCTACCGCCGGCTTGCACGCCGTATCAAAAAGCAGGATGTGTTCTGCCTTCGCCTATGCGCTCATAGAAGACGGCGAAAAAAATGCCATGGAAGGTGTCGGTCAGGCCGCCCGGTTGTTCGCCGGGATTGACCCTGACAGGCTGATTGAGGAAGCCTACAGAAATACAATCGATATCCTTGAAGGCAGTACCGTGGCGTCAGCCCACTACGACGTCATTTTTGACGAGGAAACCCAGCCCTCAGTGTTTGGCGTTTTCAGCATGATGTTTTCCGGTAAATCCGCCAAGGATGGCGTTAACCCAATGCGCGACAAGCTGGGACAGATGATCGCCGACCCTCGCCTGACAGTGTTTGACCAGCCTGAAAACACAGACGGCTTTGGGTACAGCCTGTTTGATGACGAGGGAACGCCGGCCGAAAAACTGGCCTTAATTTCGGATGGTACGCTCAGTACACTGATTCATAACAGCATGACCGCCGCCCACTTTGATACCAGAACAACCGGACATGCCACGCGGGGACCACGATCAACCCTGGGCGTCGGACTGCACCAGCCTGAGATCGCACCCGGTGATGCGACCGAAAATGAACTGCATGCAGGAAAATATCTGGAACTCACGGACCTGACGGGCTTGCACTCTGGTGCCAATCCCATTTCCGGTGATTTCAGTTTTGGCGCATCCGGGTATCTGTGTAAGGACGGAGAGCGTATCCAGCCAGTTCGCGGTATTACCGTCGCGGGTAATTTCTATGAGATGCTCAAAAAAATTCAACTAATCGGTGATACGCAACACTGGAACTGGCAGCGATCAAGTTTGATGCCCTCTATACGTTTTGCTGACGTCGCGATATCCGGATAAATTTTCTACTCGTGCGGGATCGATAGACGGTTTATGCCGTTTTCAAAACCCTCGACCGCACGTATCCAGGAGGTGACTCAATGAACAAAATTATCGCTCTGCTAGGCGCAATGCTGCTCCTGGCAGGTTGCCAGCAAACGACAATGTCCGATAAGGAAACGATTCTGAAGGGCGAAGTGAACCTGCGGGGTAATCCGCCTCTGGCAATACCCACAGGGGCCATGTTAACGATCAGCCTTCAGGATGTGTCACTTATGGATGTGCCATCGGTCACCCTGAGCGATCGAACCTACTCCATCTCACGGCAGCCACCCTACCCCTTTGAGCTGCCATACAATGCAGAAGCACTGGAAGATCGCCGTACCTATAATGTGCGAGCAACCATCATTGCTGATAAACAATTGATTTATATCTCCACTGAGGCCATAAACCCTTTCGGTGAATCACCTCTATCAATCTACCTTTCGGCGGTAGGCCGTCAATCCATGGCTGAAAAACCCGATACTTCAGTCACCAACACCTACTGGCGCGCGATTGATCTGTTTGATGTACCGATAGACCCGGGCAGCAACGGTAAAGAAATCCATTTTAAACTGCTGGGAGACCGTGCAACCGGTTTCGCTGGCTGTAACAATTTCTCGGGTGGCTACACGCTCTCTGGGAACCAGATATCCTTTGGTCCGCTGGCCGCAACCCAGATGATGTGCGGCGACGCCATGCAAAATGAATTACAACTACACCGGGCGATGGACAGCACGACACGCTTCAATGTCTATGGCGACATTCTTACCTTGTTTGCAGACGAGATGGCGGTGGCGCGATTCGAAGCAGTTTATCTGCAGTAGCCCCTGACACGGGTCTTAACGACTAGCTGTTACGCAATCTCAACCACCATTCCTGCAATACGACTGGCATATTTTCTGCGTATTGTTTCATCAGGTCACTGGCATCATCAGGCAGGTCTTTAGGGTTGGTTTCTGACAAATCGCAGGCACCCTGAATGGGATCAATCCACTCGAGCTCAAGGTTCTCCAGCAGCGAACCAAAGTCCGGTGCTTCGTGGTGATCCGATGTCTGGTGCTGCATAAAGCCAAGGTAGTCATCGAAGGATTCCATGCAGTAATAGGTTCGTGGTTCTGCTCCGCGCCAGTACTCATATCGCCGGCAGGTAGGCTCATGGGTATGTGTGTCGCTAAACATGTTTCGAGCTACTTCTTCGAAAGCTGCTTCTTTTCCTTCAAACACTTTGATTTTCGCTAGAAATGTCGCCATGGTTTTTCTCGATTAGTGGATTGTATTTTCACCCGGCGACTCAAATCGCCGGAATAGTGATCAAAAGTGGATTGTTTGACAGACCTTACTATCTGTTGGCTCTATGCCCCATTACTTACTGCCAACACGGGCGAGATCACCTTCAAGGTAGGTACCTGCCCGCCAGAAGTGGTATGCCGCCCACAAATTCACAAAACCCCAGGCTAGAAGGCTATAGCGCAGCCCATCGTCGTTAAAGCTGCCAGCAAGCATGTCAGAAAGAAGACCAACAGCCGGCGGGCCAAACACGAAACCAATAAAGTTCAGCACGAACAACAACACGGCGGCGGCGACTGCTCGCATGCGTACCGGTGCGAGACCCTGTACCTGCGCGAATGTCGTACCCTGGTAGAAGTTGCCGAGCATGATCGGGACGCTGAGTAAGATTAGCGAGAGCCACCAGGTCTCAACAAGGAATGCCGCTGCACTACAGGGTACGCCCACGAGCAACGCAACGGTTACGACCCATAGATACCAGCGCGTATCTCTGGCTCCAAAGCGGTCTGAGAGCCAGCCGCCGGCAACGATGCCCAGGCCACCGGGTATCCCCAGCACCAAACCAAGCCAGAAGCCGGCTTCGGTAAGGCTCATCTCATAACTGCGAACAAAGAAGGTGGGAGCCCAGGACCGTACCCAACAAAAGCCGTTAAGCCGCCGCCGATCGCCAGGTGTATAAACGAACGCCGGGTAGACAGGTATCGGGCCACTTCCATGATGGTTGGGTTTTTTTCCGATGAATCCGTTTCCGTGTGGCCATCGGCATGTCCACGGGGTGGTTCCTTAACCGTCAGGAACACAACGACGGACAACAACAGGCCTGGAACACCGACGACGAAAAACGCCCACCGCCAGCCAAATGCATCAGCAATGGCACCACCTGCAAACATACCAAACATGATGCCAATAGGAATGCCCAGCGAGTAGATACCCAGCGCTGTCGCTCTCTCTTTGGCAGGATATAGGTCCGCCAACATCGAGTGGGCAGAGGGGCTGCAGCCAGCCTCCCCTATGCCCACGCCAATGCGCGCAATGGCCAGTTGCCAGAAGTTCATCGCAAGCCCGGACAAGGCCGTCATGCCGCTCCAAACAGCCAACGACAGACCGATAAGGTTACGTCTGTTCCAGCGGTCTGCAACCAGTGCAAGCGGCATACCCAATGTCGCATAGAAAACAGCGAACGCCGTCCCGGACAGCAGCCCCATACCGAAATCCGATATGCCGAGATCCGTTTTAATCGGCTCGATAAGAATCGAGAGAATTTGTCGATCAATAAAATTAAAGGTGTAGACGACAACCAAAACGCCGAGGGTATAGCGCTTTACGTTTTCACTAATGAGGGGCTGCGATACTTCAGACAATGGGATACCTACTGAATCGGGAGATTTTGAACAATCATATGGTGCGAATATTTATACAGGGAAATGCGCGGCCATACCAACGCCATTGAATCCTGCTACCGGTGCGTAACCGGTAACCTGGCCCGCCCCCAGAATAGAAAAGGACCGACGCGCTCACCGTCATTCACTAATCGTAAGGTCGGAAACCGCTCGCGAAGCGCATTCAACGTGACCCTGGCCTCAAGTTTCGCCAGCTCTCTGCCGATGCAAACATGCAGACCGACACTGAAACTCAGCATTTTTTTGCCGGTACGTTTCAGTTTAAAAACGTTCGGCTCAGGAAATGCTTCTGGGTCCCGGTTTGCAGCACCGTAGTGCATCATCACTTTCGTGTTCGCCGGTATCAAAACATCGCCGACCTCAACGTCACGCGAAGTCGTCTTAAACAAGCCCAACAACGGTGGATCAAATCGCAAACTTTCGTTGATGGCATCGTCCACATCTATTTCGCCTCTGCAGAAATCACTCCACAGATCACCCACGGTTAACAACCGCCATACCAAATTGGATATCAACGAGGTTGTTGTTTCATTGCCAGCGACAAATAGCTGACCTGCCAGCGCGACTAACTCCTCATCCGGCAGATAGTCACCATCATCCCGGGCAAGCGCCATAACGGATAACAGGTCTGTGCCGTTGCCTGCTTTTCGCTTGAGATGCAGCTGCTCCAGGATGTAGATATTCATCTCAGTAAGCTGAGCTATATATTCAGTGGGATCCTCTGCACACATGGCGGCGACCGAAGCATCCGCCCAGCCTTTGAATTTTTTGATGTCGTCGGTGGGTATGCCCAGAATCTCGCAAATGATGATGACCGGCAGCGGGAAGGACAACTCGTCGTGCAGATCCCAGGTCTCCTTTTGCGAAACCGCATCCAGCAATTCCCCTACGATTTCTTCCAATCGTGGTTGGAGATCACTAATTGGCTTCGCCAGAAAATCACGCTGAACAAGGTTTCGAATGAACGTGTGATGCGGCGCATCCGACAAGATACCCAGCGCGGGCTGAAAGTTAGGGCCGTTGCCGAAGCCTTCGACATAAGTGTCTGCATCCAACAGCGCACTGTTGACGTCATCGTACCGGGATAAGATATAGAACGGCGGGTCAAACTTTTCGTACAAACAAGCCCTTTCCCCACTTAACAACTTTGAAGCGGTAATCGATGGGTCTTGAAGTTCATCTGCTCCCATGAGATCTACATCCATTCTTACATTTGCTGTTTTTTCAGAACCCATCAGTCACCCCTTTGTCCTCCACGAATGCCCTCCACGAATGTCCTCCACAAACAATCATCGAAAAATTGTACCTAAGAGTAAGCCTACATGTTTCTATATCTTTAGGTAGCCTCTGTTTTACGGCCCCCAATGACACCAATAAGCGCACCTAACGCCAAGTTCGCTTCGGCACCGGCCAACTAGCAGAAGGCTTTTCGGACCTAAAAGTGGTGAGCCAGGCGGTCGTAATTGATAGACTCCCCGCCCTGCAGCTACCAGCAAACTACTTTTTCTGCGTCAGATAGCGCCGGCAACGTATTTCGCCTGGCGGTTGAACCTGTGCACCACGGTAACAGGTTAGATTGAGCATCATTGATGGATCGCACCACACTAAAAGAACTGCTAACACTCGCGTACCCGATGGTCATCTCCCAGGGCGCTTTCGCCGTCATGATTTTCACCGATCGTTACTTTATGTCTCTGGTTAGCCCAACACACATGGGCGCATCGCTGGGCGGCGGCGTGGCATCGTTTTTTTGCATGTCGCTGTTTATCGGCGTGTTGTCCTATGGCAATGCATTGACCGCGCAGTACTTCGGACGAGAGCAATACGATAAATGCAGTCGTGTCGTCACCCAGGGGCTGCTCCTGACTCTTTGTTTTGCACCATTGCTCGTCGCGATTGGTTATCTAAGCCTGGGGTCCTTTGCGTTTATGGGGCACGCCCCTGAACAGGTCGTGCTTGAACAGCAGTACTTTATTATCCTGATCTGGGGCGCAAGTTTCAGCCTGGCCAAGACCTGTATCGCCTCGTACTTCTCGGGTATCGGCCGAACCTACATCGTTATGATTGCCGATACGGCGGGTGTGGCGATTAACATTCCGCTCACCTGGGCGCTGATCTTTGGCTTTGGCGAGATACCGGCACTGGGTATTGCCGGCGCAGCCTACGGCACTATCATCAGCACATTAATCAGTCTGTTGATCTTCTGTTACTTCTATCTTGAGCGGCGTCACGCGACCAGCTTTATGGTGAAGCTTTCGTTCCAACTGGACAGGGGGATTTTGCGCAGATTTGTACGACTTGGCTTTCCTTCCGGCATTGAAATGTTTCTTAACGTTGCCGCCTTTAACCTGTTCCTGCTGATGTTCCAGTCTTACGGGATTGCGGAGTCTGCCTCTGCGGCAATCGTATTCAATTGGGATATTGTTTCCTATGTACCCATGATAGGGCTCAACGTGGCCATTATCAGCTTGATCGGCCGATACATCGGGGCAGGTGATACGACCCTCATGAGCCAGGTGATTAGGATCAGCTTTATACTTGGCCTGGGTTACTCCAGCGTGTTGGGGCTGCTCTTTTATTTTGGCCGAGAACCCCTTGTCGCTATTTTTCTGGCAACCGGGAGCTCAGATGAGATCCAAACGCTTGCTTCTTTCATGATGATTGGCCTGGCAACCTACGTCATGGCCGACGCAACGATTCTGATTGCCGGTGGTGTACTCCGCGGCGCTGGCGATACACGCTGGTTGATGTGGGCAAGCGTACTGATTCACTGGTTAATGCTGCTGGTGCAATACTTTGTCATTAAAGTCTGGGCGCTGGGACCGAAAGTATCCTGGGTGGTGTTTGTCGCAATGATCCTGATGACCGCGGTGATGTATCTGCTCCGGATGGCGAGTTCGCGCTGGCGAACACCGGAAGCTTTTGCCAGGGTCATGTCAGAGCAGTAGTTAGTGAGACAGCGACGAGTTAGTTATTTCATATCTGCCGTAACGCCCTCCTGATCCAAGACTCACGAACAACACGCGCAGACTGATTGAAAAGGCACGAACAACCAGAGCTTGTCCATCAGCGCTGGCCTCTCCCTGGAATTCATC
>JABBBA010000064.1 GCA_018607685.1 K189A clade bacterium
ATGTAGATGGACAGAGCGAACCGACGGTTAACGGTGTCGCTTCAATAGAAATTATCGGCAATGGCAGCGGCTCCCCGGCCATTGTTAAAGCAACAATCACGCTCAGCGATGGAACAGAGATCACTGACGAACTTACCGTACAAATGGGCGCATTTGAGCCGCCCGTGCTCGATTTATCCATTATCTCCGATGATGACTCTAACGGCGGAAATGTCCTGGCAGGTAACGAGCGGGCTACCCTGCAGGCAATAGCGAGTGAGGATGGGGCAACCGGAGAACTCGTCGTAGCGTTTTCAACGGAGAGTTCCGATGTGACGATAACCCCCTCAAGCGCATCGACCATTAACGGCGTCGCTACGGTAGAAATTATCGGCAATGGCAGCGGCATCCCGACCACGGTTACTGCAACGGTCACGCTCAGCGATGGAACAGAAATCACTGACGAACTTACAGTGCAAATGTCTTCTGACAAACCTTCAATTTCAATGGTCATCAGGAACATCAACGGCATTGCGATAACCACGTTTGATAGCAATGTGGAATTGACCGCTGAGGCGACGGTAGTTGATTGGGATGGCGGACCACTTGAAGATGATGACGCCGAATTGGCCGTGGAGTTTACACTGGGCACTTTTTCTGAAACCACCTCAGCTACAGCAAGAACTGCTTTCGAGAGTTGCCCTGTAGTTGGCATCAAGGCTAAAGCCGATTGCGCTTTCATCAACTTCACGTCTTCGACAACTGCGGGTACCGGAGATGTTATTGCCAAGGCGACCATCAATGGCATCGAAATTGACGCGGCGGTCGGTATCGAAAATACAGGCACCAGTGGGGGCATCCCTGCTCAGGCCAGTTTCGACATTACTCGAATAGTCGACGGGGCCAATCAATCTGAAAACGATACCGTGGCGCTTGAAGGTGACGAGTACACTAACCAGGCTGCGACAATAAGGGTCGACCTGGCTGATTTTCGACTAAACCCGGTGCCAGATGGGCAGATTGTCCAATTCAGGACAGAACTGGGTACTATTGATTCAGAATGTCCAATTAGTAGCGGCAGCTGTGAGGTGACCTTCCTCACCGGCGAACCAAGATCACCAGCAAATTCCGGGGTGAGTTTCCGCAACCTGGATGATGACAATTGCCCGAGCAACTATATTGAGGATGAGCAGGTCACTGTCAGTGGTACCACTGCACTGACTGACTATCGCGTTGCAGATGTTTTACGCGTGCGGCGCAATGGCACGGCCACAATACTCACGGAGGGAGTCAACTACACGGTTAACTCTAACGGCGTTGTCTGTAACAGCTGTTCCAGTGGCCAGGTACTGCAGATCACCTACCAGCGTTTGTGGCTCGATGAAGAGAATGACGGCGCTACCGCACATGTGATGCTGACACCTGGTGTGGCAACAGCACCCTTTCTTGAAACACAGAGCACACCCTGTTTCGCGGGCAGCAGGAGCAATCTTGAAGGCATTAGCGGCTCAATCGAGCCTGCCGCATCCACGACAGTCACTGGCATAGGCACCAAGTTTTTAACTGAACTTGCCGATGGAGATCGAATTAAAGTTGGTAACGAAGTTCGAACTGTTGCTGTCAACGGGATTACCAGCAACACCAGTCTGAAAGTGACTGCTGCGTTCACAGCGGCTGCGAATGATACCTCACCTGAGCGAATGGCCGCTCCTGCTTACCTCGGTGGTATGGGGCAGCCCTATGGAGCCCGGTCAACCATTCTGGCCTGGACCCAGGGCGAAGAAAGTTTCCAGGATGCCAATGCAAATGGTGAATATGACTTTGGCGAATCATTCAACGATTTACCAGAAGCCTTCCTCGACAAGAACGAAGACGGTGTCCTCGATGATAATAATGGTGACTCTGCATCTGCAAGCGTCTTAGGCCCATACCGGGACGCTGGCCTCGGGACTAACACCCCGACCAACAGCCAAGCCAGGCAGAAGAACAATCCCTATTGTTATGGACCTTCAACCATTGTCGGTAAAACGGGCGATGGTAACGATTCAACGGAAGCGAACAGATACTGCTACCAGGATGGCGGTGAAGAAGAAGATTTTATTGATGCCAATGGCAATGGTGTGATGGATGCCGGCAACGGAATCTATAACGGCAGCCGGTGTATAAGTCCTGAGCAAAACGGCGATACGGTTTGTACGACAGATCTGGTAGATATCCGCAGAGAAGTTCAGGTGACGCTGGCCGGAAGCCGCGCAAGAACTTCGTTCAGAGCCTCTGGCTCCAATGGACTTGGTGGAACCTTCGGTGGTGGTGAAGTTATCCAGGGCATTGAGAACAGGCAAGGTGATTCTGTGCAGGATGATGCAGGTTTACCTGCTACTTGGGTCAATGTTGACGCTACCGTAACAACGCTGAGCAACAACCTGACTGGATACCCGCTGGGAGGTGCTGAGATCAACACAACTGTGCTCGACCTTAACCCGGCGGGAACGGATAATGAAGAAGATGTAGCTCTGTTCAGCGTCACAAACCCTTTCAGCAGAACACAGGCTGTTTATGACGTGAGTTTTAACTTCGCAAACGGCCCCGCCGGGACCGTGCGTACTGGCTCGATTGATCTGTACATCAACGGAGTACTGAAGCTCAACAACTGTATTGGCTTCTGCAAGGCGACAGGTCTAAAAGGCAGCGAAATTGGCGACCTATTGTTCGCATCAGGCGGTTCCCTCGCCACCGGCTTCAGAGTAATTGGCACGGTCCAGAATATACAGATCACAGGAACGACCACCGGGACTAATGGAGAATTCCGCTCAACTGAACAGTTGGTTTCAAATAATAGAGCGTTAACCAACGTCACGGAGTTCAACATTGGTGAAGATCTGGATAGCAGCACAGTATTCCCTGGCGTGAGCGAACGCAAAGCACCCTCAGGAAATGTGCCTGCGATTTATACCACGCAAACCTCCGGTGTTTTCTGGTTCACGGATCGATTTAATGGACAAATGCCGGATGGCACGGAGGTGAAATTGACATCGCCCGCCGCTACCGGGTGTCAGCTGATATCGGTTGGTGGTCGTGCTGTAACAGGTGACACCTCTGATACGTTCAAAGTCGGCACAGAAGTTGGCAGTGGACTTAGCTATTTCGTCACACAGGGTGGTGGCGGTGGCGGCACCATCATCGCAACGGTAACTACTCCGATCGGTAACACCACAACGGCTTCTATTAGCTGTAACCTGTTGAACTAGGTTTGTTCCACGCTGCAGCCCCTTTCAGGGCTGCAGCGTGGATTTTTACACGTATCGAGTCCCTACTCATCGCACCATCTGGTTGATAACCTCCCTGGTACCAACACCCCAACACAAGTTCACTTAGAACCTGCCTCCAACTTCGGGCATAATCCTTACTGTGTTCAGTAGGGTCTCACCAAGTCTTATTTATGCTTCTCACCATCGAGAAAGTGCTCATCTTAAAATCGGTTCCTATCTTCTCTTCTGTACCCGAGGGGCAGTTGGTCGATCTTGCGACGATCGCAGAATCCGTTGAGTACGAAGCGGGTGAAATCATCATGAACCAGGGCGACATGGGTACCAGCATGTATATTGTGGTGGATGGTCGCGTTCGTATATTTGAGGGCGATAAGGACCTGGCCGAACACGGCACTCGCGCCGTATTCGGAGAACTGGCCGCCCTTGACCCGGAACCAAGAGCTGCGTCTGTACAGGCACTTGAAGACTGCACCCTGCTCAGGCTTGACGGGGAATCCCTGTATGACCTGATGTCCGGCAACAAGGAAGTGACCCGCGGAATCGTACACGTCCTTTGTGACTATACCCGCCAAAACCTCGCCCGCACCAAAAGCTAACGCCCATGATCAAATTTCTTGCCTTCGTTTTATTGTTAGCGACACTTGTCGCTGCTGCAGTCTTTTTCCTACTGGAGAACCCGGACCGCTTCAAGAACCAGATCTCACAGGGTATCGAATCGTCCACCGGTTACGAAGTCACCGTTGCAGGTGAACTGTCATGGCGATACTGGCCACCGATTGCAATAAATGCTGAACAGATACAACTGAGCATTCCGGGTGAACCACCCTTCATCAAGCTGGACAGAGTATCGGTCGATATCGACCTGATGCCACTCATCACACAGCAACGCATCGTCGACATCAATGAACTCTCAGTCACCGGCGGCGACATTTCACTACGAGTAGACGGAAACGGAAAAGCTAACTGGGAACTGCCAGACACGGGCTCAACACCAACGCCACCGGGCGATTCAGGTTCGGCAGATATCGCCCAGACATCCACCCTGCAAAGCTTCTGGGCAGAGGATCTGGCGATAAGCTATGTCGATATTCAAGCCGGGACCGACTACGCTGTTTCACTGACGAAGCTCAGCACCAGCGCACTCACGTCAGATAGACCTTTCGATATTTCCTTGATCGCAACCATTCAGGATAACGTCGAGAACGTGATGGCATCGATTGAGTCCACAGGCCAGCTGCAGTACACCTCCTCCAACGATCAGTTTGGCTTTGATGAACTTATTACAACGATCAACCTGCAGGTTAACAACAGCCCCTACCCGGAAGTAAACCTGACCAGTAAAGGGCAATGGCGACTTTCACAGCAGACCATTGTATTGACCCGAAACGATATTCGCGTGAGCTCGGCCAATATAACGTCTACAGGTATGATTAATCTCGGAGGCGCAGCACCCAGATACGACGGCGTAATCATTTTGCAAACGGCAGACCCGTCTCAGTTATCCCGGGATTTCGATATAGAGCTTCCCGTCAGCTTCCTGCAGTTCACCGCTGATGTAGCGATAGACCCAACCGTTATTCACATGCGCACACTCGAAGGTGAATTTGACGAATCCACGTTCAAGGGAACCGCAACGCTTGAATTTTCACCTGTCGCAGCAATCACCGCTGACATTCGAATAGACAAGCTGGATGCAACCGCTTATTTGGCAGACGCGCCTGCTGCCGACGCTTCCCCTGGCAATACGCCTGCCTCCAAGTCAGATGTGCCCTTAGACAGTGAATTGATCCCCGTTGAACTGCTCCGCGATACCTTTGTTAAAACCATAATCCGAATAGACTCCCTGACGCTGGAAGGGCGAGCCCTTCGCAATGCAAAACTGGAACTGCGAAATGACGGCAGGGTTCTCGATCTCATTGCAAACGCATCCGGGTACGATGGAAAGATCGTGCTGAGCGCCAGAACTCAACTAATCCGGGAAATTTCAACGGAGCTCAAACTCTCCCTCGATCGACTTGATATCTCTAAACTCATTGAGGTGGAGGGCATCACGGGAACACTGACCGCCCACTCGGACATCAATTTTGATGGCAGCCTGATGAGCCAGCTGGAGGAAACCCTGGTCGGTAAATCAACCTTCACCATCAAAGATGGAACCCTTGACGTACGCCCACTCAAATCAGTCGCAGAAACAATTGATACGCTCAGAGGAAAAACATCGTCCGTCAGTGAGTGGCCTGACATCATGCCTTTTGACAGCATGGCCGGGGAACACGTTTTTACTGACGGTGTGACGACAGGCCAGGTCTTTAATGCCAACCTGGAGAACCTTTCCGTCACCGCCCTCGGCGGTATCAGCCTCCAGACAGAAATGCTGAACTTTGACGTCACCACGACGCTAAAGAAAACTGAACAGGGGAAATTTAAAGTCAGCGACCAGCTATCGGGCATTCGCTGGCCACTGACCTGTACCGGCAAGTTCTCTGATTCACCGTCGGACCTTTGTCTGGGAAAAGATGGCGCCATTAGCCAGCTCGTCACTGAAATCGTGAAACAGGACCTGCAGCGCCGGGGCAGCAAAAAAATCGAAGAACTGATCAATGACAAAGTCCCCGAAGAGTACCAGGACATCACCACAGAACTGTTTAAAAACCTGTTTAAGAATTAGTGACCAGGTTCGCTCAACAATTACTCGACTGGTTCGATCAACACGGACGCAAAACACTTCCCTGGCAGACCGACAAGACACCCTATCGGGTCTGGGTCTCTGAGATCATGTTGCAACAGACCCAGGTCGCAACAGTGATACCCTACTACGAAAAATTCCTGGACCGGTTTCCTTCAGTCGACAAACTTGCCATGGCGACAGAAGACGAGGTCCTGCACCTGTGGACCGGCCTGGGCTACTATGCACGCGCTCGTAATCTGCACGCCACAGCAAAAAAAGTGATGCAGGAACATAACGGAGAGTTCCCTGCCACGGTAGAAGAATTGGAGACGTTGCCCGGTATTGGCCGCTCGACCGCCGGCGCCGTCATCGCTATCTGTCACGGCACCTATGCAGCGATTCTGGATGGCAATGTAAAAAGAGTGCTGGCGCGGCACTTCGCTATCGATGGTTGGCCAGGGAAGCCGCACACGCTAAAGCTGTTGTGGGAACGAGCAGAATCCTTAACGCCACATGATCGCACCGCCGACTACACGCAGGCGATCATGGACCTGGGTGCTACCGTCTGCACGCGCTCAAAACCTAATTGCGCTGTGTGCCCTTACCTCAAAAGTTGCTCCGCCAGGAAGAACGACACTATTGACCTGTATCCCGGCAAGAAACCGAAGAAGGTAATGCCCGTTAAAAGCACGGTCATGCTGATCGCGGAACTCAATGGGAATGTGCTGTTACAAAAGCGTCCATCCAAGGGGCTATGGGGTGGGCTGTGGAGTTTTCCGGAATGCGATTCCGCCGAGGCTATTGACTCACTACTTCAGTCGCTAAACCTTGAAGAGCAGCAACGGGCAATATTTCCCGGGTTCCGACACACCTTTAGCCACTACCACCTCGATATAACGCCGATCTCGATCACGATTCGCGAAACAAATCGCATCGCCGAACCCGCAGCCGAAATGTGGTTTAACGTCACCGCACCTCAATCAGTCGGCCTGACAAAACCTGTAACCCGGATACTGGCTGAATGGCCAAATCCCCGGACCCTGTGAGTTTTTGAAGACAATTTTTGGTTACTCCAATAATCCGATAAACTCCATATCCCAGCGATCGAGACTCACCATGACACGCAAAGTACTCTGCACAAGACTTAACGAAGAACTCCCTGGCCTGGACGCACCACCCTTCCCCGGTCCCAGGGGTCAGGAGATCTTCGAGACGGTTTCATCTAAAGCCTGGCAGGATTGGTCCGACCTCCAAACCATGCTGATCAATGAAAAGCACCTCAACATGATGGACAAGGAAGCCCGAAAATACCTCAACGAACAACGAGACCTATTCCTGAAAGGTGGTGAGGTCGATCGCGCAGAAGGATACGTCCCTAAAGCCTGAATATACCTCCCTTGATCGCCTGAAAAGCGCGTTTTACTTGACTCTGATGACCTCTTTCGCTTTAATCACGCCCTTCTTCTCAGCTGTCATTTCGACTATCGGGAAGAACGCACCGAAAACATGGCCGGATAGCTCAGTCGGTAGAGCAGGGGATTGAAAATCCCCGTGTCCCTGGTTCGATTCCAGGTCCGGCCACCAATATGTTTTCTTCGCCACGCGAAGAAAATCAGACCAACCCCACAGAAACCACGGCGGCAGCATTTTTACGCAGTAAAAGTGCGAGAACCTTCTCTATAGAAACTGATCAACAAGCGCACGTGAATCAAATTCCTCCTGCACCACTCGCTGCGACGGTGTATAGAAG
>JABBBA010000299.1 GCA_018607685.1 K189A clade bacterium
AGCTTCACCAATTGCCTGTTTAGCCTGATCCGCCATGGGTACATCGATCCCATCTGCATCACCGGAAAGACCGCCGGTATCTACGACTATATAGTCAAAGTCACCCATTGCGCCCTTGCCATACTGTCGGTCACGAGTAAGCCCCGGGAAGCTGGCGACCAGTGCATCCCGAGTGCGTGTTAATCTGTTGAACAGTGTTGATTTACCGACATTCGGCCGGCCTACCAGTGCAATGACAGGTAGCATATTGTTGACCTACTGAATTTCCAGAACGGAAAGGCTGCCGTTATTTCCCATGGCATACAGACGTCCGCCTTCCGCTACGACGCCTGCTTGAACACCACTTCCATCAATCTTCCGACGACCTACAAATCGGCCATCAGACTGCGCCATTAGATGCAGGTATCCCTCAAAATCCGTGAATGCGAGGTAACTACCAGTCGCGACCGGCGCCGTAATATCACGATGCAATAAAGCATCAACTCGCCAAACCCCACGACCACTATCCGCATTGTAGGCTCTGACCTGGCTGTCGCTACTCGCAACATATACATTCCCAAAACCTGTCCCGACACCTGAGACACTGGATGCTTCTTCAGACCAGAGCACCCTTCCGGTACCTGTATCGATACCAATGAGCCTTCCCTGAAAACTGGCCACATATAAACGACCGCTGTCCATTGCCATGGTGCCGTCAATATCTACGAGTCGTTCCAGATCAGAAGACCCCTGGGCCACACCAACTCGCTGATCAAGCCCGGCAAGTCCTGTTTCCTTGTCCAGAAACGTCACTCTGCCACTTGAGAATCCGACCACTATGACGTCGCCGGCGATGATGGGGGTGGCTGTACCTCTGAGCGTCAGTGAAGGGATGGTCGCCGTGTATATCCACTTTCTGGAACCATCTATTGCATCGAACGCAGCAACCTTGCCATCAATAGTTTGCACCACTACCAGATCACCATCAATCTGGGGCTGGGATAACACTTCGCTAGCCACGCGGGATTTCCACGCCAGGGTACCGTCACTCTGGTTAAGCGCCAGAATTTCCCCTGATCCTGTACCAACTACCAACAGGTCGCTACCAGCACCAACACCTCCGGTAATGGCATCAAGGTCTTTCGTAAAACCAAAGGAAAGCTCTTCCTTCGTATAAAAATTCTTTATCTTCACTTCCCAAACAACCCGACCGGTGTCGGTTGTCAACGCCTTGATATTACCGTCAGCCGAAGCTGCGAAGACACGCCCACCGATGATCGCCGGCCTTAGCCGTATTGCACGGTCACCGGACCCACCGCCTATTTTTTTATTCCAGAGCACATTCAGACGAACTTCTTCATTAATCGATGGCAAAGGATTGGGTTTGATCTCTTCCGGTTCATCGTCACCCCCAAACCAGCTACAGCCCGACATCGCAAAAAATGCCAGGAACCAGACGAGAAGACGCATCTGGCGACTGCTAATCATGCGTCGTCATCCTCTACAACTTCCTCAATCGTTTCCGGCTCCATTACCGGCGCTTGAGTAGCACTCGCCGAAAGCGGAAGGTCCGCCAGCTTGAGCTCAAGAATTGGCTTCTCGACCTGGTCGCTCATGTTTTCAAGCGCCTTCTGGTAAGCCTGTCGTGCCTGGTCCAGATTTTCCTGATAGTGGTAGATATCGCCCTTTGCTTCTTCCACCGAGGCAATCTGCCCGGGTGCGGCCTGATGGTTAATCAACAACGTCATCGCTGAGGTAGGATCTTCGAGTCCCATGTACACCCGGGATAACCGAACCCTGATAATCGTTTCCAGATGCGGTTCCGACACATTGTCGAGTGCCCAACGCAGTTCTTCCACGGCCTTATCAAGGTCATTTTGCGCAACGGCCATTTTCGCCAGTCTCATCGCCGCAAAAACAGCATAGGTCGTATCACCATGATCGTTCTTAAGCGTCTCGGCAAGGCTCACTGCGGTGATGCGTAACGCTTCGTCGGAAGCGTTGACCCCAATATTGTCGGTCGCAATCACAAGATCCTGGTAAACAGCGGAAGTTGCCTCACCCGTCTCGATGACATTAGCCTCCCATCCGCGATACCCAAGAATAGCGCCAACGGTCACCACTACCGTAACAACCAGCGAGGTGCCATTCTCATCCCACCAGTTCTTCAGTACCTCTAATTGTTCTTCATCAGATTCAACCAACCTAGTTCTCCTTGCTAAAGTAGTCGAGGCAATACTGCACCAACGTGTTTTGTGAAATCGTTGACTGCTCGCCACCTTCTCTCAATGATTTAATTCCGACGGTACCTGCAGCCACTTCGTCCTCACCCAAAATAAGGGCCAGATCGGCTCCGGAGGCGTCCGCCTTTTTCATCTGTGATTTAAACTTGCCGTCACCACAGTGAACGACAACCTTTTTCCCTGACAGCTGATCCCTGACTGATTCAGCAAGTCGCAGGGCATTAGCCCGTGCGGCATTGCCCTGGGATACTACATAGACATCAGCGGTATTCGATGATTCCATTTTTTCAGCCAACATCAGGGATAATCGATCAAGTCCCATCGCAAAACCAACACCCGGTGAGGGCTTACCGCCTAATTGTTCCACCAGGCCATCGTATCGCCCACCACCACAAACCGTGCCCTGCGAACCGAGTGTTGTCGTAATCCACTCGAAAACCGTCTTGTTGTAATAGTCGAGGCCCCGGACGATATTCGGATTAACCTCATAGCTAACACCATTATCCTCAAGCAGACCTTTTAAATCTTCAAAATGCTGCCTGGATTCATTATCCAGAAAATCGTGCAAAATGGGGGCACCCTGCAATATTTCCTGTGTCCTGGAGGATTTGCTATCGAGTATACGAAGCGGATTTGTCGTCAGGCGCCTCTGGCTATCCTCATCGAGCTCCTGTTCATAGGCTTGCAGATAATCGGTCAACTTCTCTTTGAACTTCGCCCGGGAATCAGGATTCCCCAACGAGTTGAGCTCAAGTCTGATGTCATCGGCCAGCCCGAGCTTGCGCCAGATTCTGGCATTTAGCAGTAGAAGCTCCGCATCCACATCGGGACCGGGCATGCCAAAACACTCTGCACCAATCTGGTCAAACTGCCGGTAGCGACCTTTCTGTGGTCTCTCGTAACGAAACATTGCACCGCTGTACCAGAGTCTCTGGACCTGGTTAAAAAGAAGACCGTTCTGCTCGGCAAACCGGACACACCCCGCGGTTCCCTCCGGCCTGAGCGTCAGGCTATCCCCGCTTCGATCGTCAAAGGTGTACATCTCCTTTTCGACGATATCGGTATTTTCACCTACAACTCTTTTAAACAGATCAGTCTGTTCGAGCTGCGGCAGGCCAATTTCCCGGTAGCCATAGGCACTGAGAACGTCGCGCACGACGTCTTCTATCGTTCGCCCGATCTCTTTTTGCGCAGGCAATAAATCCTGCATGCCTCTGACTGCTTGAATCTTCATGGTTTCTGTAGGGTTAAGGGTGAACCTTTCCTGATCTGTATCTAGTCTGACACGGTCAGTTTTGCGGTCCGATCCCGGCTAACAAATGGTTCAAGTTCAAATGGGCGGCCATTGTAAATCATCTCGACGCCCGTTGCCTTCCCCAATAGCACCTTGAAGGGCGCTGTGCCGTAGATAGTCAGGACATCATTTGGCCGGTTCAAATCGTTATAGATCAAGCCAAACTGGTTATCTGAGATTTCGACCCAGCATTCATCCTTAAAAGACAGCTCAAGCTGATCGAATCCGCTGGCATCCACTGTAACGAAGCTTCGCGTCCCGTCTGTTGTGCGCTCAAACTTTACCGAATCCGCAACGACGCCAGTGCGGTCTTTTTCTGAGATAGATCGATCTGACGAGACTTCCGGGATTGACGCTCCACCCACCGAAAGGACTGACGCTTCCCGATTATCAGCGACAGTTGTAACCCCGGGTGACTCCCCGGTTTCAATGGCCCCCAATATCGCTGTCGGTTCAATCTGCGAATCCGGTCCCGTATTGCCGGATAATGCCTGCCGGGATGCTCCCAACTCCTGAGATACCTGATCCGGTTCAAGCGCTGCTTCTTCAGTGGGTGGCAGCACAAAATCAAAATCTGCTTCCGGCGTATCGGCCATTGCAGATTGCGAGATACCTGCCTGTGAAACGCTTGGGGGAGTTTCTTCTTCTGGATCGGAAACTATCCACCAGATAAAGGCGACTACAAGCACGAGCCCGCCAAGGCCAATCAAACCGGTTTGCAAAACCGGACCCGTGATACTGGCGGTGCCTACATCTTCTTCTGTAACCCCCCTCATTTCAGGGGTTGGCTCCGTCGCCTGCAGCTCTGCTTCGTACAGGGCAACGATCTCGTCGCCGGACAACTCAACCACGCGCGCATAGGTTCGAAGATAGCCTTTGATAAAGGCCGGTTTCGGTATGCTGGTGAACTCACCCTCATCAATGTACTGAATGAAAGTCGTGGTGAGATACAGTTTGTCGGCAACTTCTTTTTGCGAAAAGCCTAATCGCTCTCGTGCTTCAGATAGTAACCTTGAGGGTCCTTTTACTGCTACTGGCACTTCTGGTTCCAGGGATTCCTCTGTCGACATCTAAACTGACTCTTTAAATTGGAGATACTCATCACTAGCTGGGAATATCCCTTCAAGGGCTTCAGAGCAGCTGGCTTCCTCGTTGCTATCACCGAAAATTCTACTGATCCTCACACACAGCCACAGGGACTTTGACGTTGCCGGCCCTACTCGAGAATACCGTCTATAGAAATCCCTGGCCTCGACGTAGTTCCGCTGGTCGAATCGGATATCCCCCAACTCAATCAACGCACGCGGTTGCTCAGGGTTTAACTGGGTTGCCCGAGTGAATGCGAATTCAGCGCCTTCAGTGTCACCGATACGGCCATAGGCCACGCCAAGATTTTCAAACACCGTCGGTCGATTAGAATAAAAACGATCCTCGCTGGCTTTTGATAGTTGCTCTACCGCCTCGTGAAATCGTTTCTCGGAGAAAAGAAATGCACCATAGCTATTTCGTATCTGGGCAGACTGCGGGTCACTTCTGACGGCCTTTTTGAAATACTCCTCAGCCAGTTTCAGTTCACCCTCCAGCTGAAAAACCAATCCATATGTCGCCAGCGCATTCGCATTCCTGGGGTCTATCTCCAGCGCCTTCGCCAGCTTTTCCTTTGCCCGCTGATAGTCACGGTTTCTGAGATAACCTACCGCCAGGTCCATGTGCCTTTGCACCAACTCTGCTGTCGCTTCCTGGGAAGTTTCCTCGTTTTGTCTGTTCGTCGTCGTACAAGCTGATACAACAAGTGACAACAGCAACATCAGGGCAATTCGTCTCATGCTATTTCACCCGCGGCAATCCGTTTGTATTTTTCCTGACGCCGGGTCTTATCCGCAACCTGGCCCACGAGCTGGCCGCACGCCGCGTTAATATCATCGCCACGGGTTGTCCGGACGGTTACCGAGTAACCATCGGCCACTAATCTTTCCTGGAATTTTCTGACTGCCATCATGGAAGGTCGCTTGTACCCGGTACCATCAAATGGGTTAAATGGAATCAAATTGATCTTACACGGAAACTCTGCCAGCAGGTGAGAGAGTTGCATGGCGTGCTCGGGTTTGTCGTTAATACCATCGATTACTGTGTACTCAACGGTGATTGTTCTTTTATTACCCAGATTCTTCGCGTAACGGGTGCACGCTTCAAGCAATGTTGCGATCGGATACTTCCGGTTAATCGGTACAAGCTGATCCCTTAACTCATCATTCGGGGCATGCAGGGAGATGGCCAGGGACACATCGGTGGTCTCGATCATTCGCTCGATCCCAGGAACCACACCCGATGTAGACACGGTCACCTTGCGTTTCGAAATACCGTAACCGAGATCATCCATCATGAGCTCAACCGCAGGCAGGACGCTGTCAAAATTCAGCAACGGTTCACCCATGCCCATCATCACGACGTTGGTCACGGTTCGGGTTCGATCCGGGTAAACTTCGGCCAGCCTTCGCAACGCGATCCGAACCTGGCCAATAATTTCCGCCGTGGTCAGGTCACTGTTGAAACCCTGTTTTCCGGTGGAACAAAAACTACAATCCAGAGCGCAGCCAACCTGTGACGACACGCACAAAGTACCTCGCGTGTCCTCCGGTATGAAGACCGTCTCAAACAGGCTGCCGGAAGCAGCTTTGATCAACCACTTGCGGGTGCCGTCTGTAGAAACAAATTCTTCGTGGACCTCTGGTTCAATTACATTGCCATTCACCGCCAGATACTCTCGCAATGACTTGCTGATATCAGTCATCTCAGAAAAATCACTGACAAACCGTCGATGGATCCATTTCATGATCTGCCCGACGTGAAAAGGTTTCTCGCCAAGGTCCAGTAGCAGCGCACGCCAATCTTCCTGGGTATACCCCAGGTAGTTTACTTCTTGGCGTGGCTGTTCACTCATCGTTTATGCCAACTCAGGCTATCGATCACAAACCTGATCTGATTCAAAGAAATAGCTGATTTCACGTGCAGCTGACTCCGGTGAATCGGACCCATGGACCGCATTCGCATCAATCGATTCAGCAAAGTCTGCCCGAATGGTTCCTGCATCAGCTTCCGCAGGGTTAGTCGCACCCATCAACTGACGGTTCAGCGCAATAGCCCCTTCGCCTTCCAGAACCTGCACAATGACCGGTCCGGAAATCATGAATTTGACCAGATCCTCAAAGAATCCTTTACCATCATGCTCCGCATAAAAGCCCTTTGCTTTATCAACCGTCAGCTGCTCCATGCGTGATGCAACGATACGCAGGCCTGCTTTCTCAAAACGGGAAACGATCTCCCCAATGACATTCTTTGCAACCGCGTCGGGTTTGATGATTGAGAATGTTCTCTCCATCGCCATGTTACTACTCCAAAAAGTTAGGTTAAAAATTTCGGCGCATTATACGCCTGTGGTCGGTAAAACGTAGCTTTAACTGGCATTGCGCATTTGCAGGGGCTTATAAAGGGGCCTACACAAGGGATTGCCTCGCTTTGCTGCTAGTCCATTTCATCAAGCCAGGCCATTTGTATAGCCTCAAGAATCTTTTCACCGCAGTGTTCAGGTGCATCGTCGAATTCCGGCAACCCCATCACCCATTCCCGAAGATCAGTAAAGCGGACACCGAGGGGATCCACGTCCGGGTGCGCATCAACCAACTCAATCGCTATGTCATTAACATCGGTCCATTTCATCGCGGTCTCCTTTTTAGTGGTTTTCCGACACCTGGTTAATGGTGTACTTCGGTATCTCTATCACCAGATCTTCATCACCAATTAAAAGCTGGCATGACAATCTCGAATCTGGCTCGAGACCCCAGGCTTTATCCAGCAGATCGTCCTCTAATTCGTCGGATTCTTCCAGCGAATCAAAACCTTCCCGGATAACAACGTGACAGGTAGTGCAGGCGCAGGCCATCTCGCAGGCATGCTCGATATCGATACCGTTTTCCATGGCCACCTCAATCAGGTTGTCACCTTTATTGGCTTCTAACACCGCTCCTTCCGGGCAGCGCTCTTCATGTGGCAGAAATATTAGTTGGGGCATAGTGACTTCCTGGTTAGATCTCGTTATCGACTTCTTCAATATTCCTGCCGGCAAGCGCCCTGCGAACCGACG
>JABBBA010000336.1 GCA_018607685.1 K189A clade bacterium
TGTATATCCAGAAGCTGAAATCCCAGACTGGGGAACACGCCCGTGCCAATCATATTGGCAACAACGATGGCAATCGCGGTGGTAACGGAGAATTTTTTGATGGACATAAACTTAAGACAACGGAACAACCACAGACTCTACACGACTTGCAGGACCGGTCAACGATTCCTATAGTGAAACTCCGCACCTTACTGGAAAACCAATGTCTGAACCCCGCCTCATTAGCCAACCCGATGACATCACCGTCGAATGGCTTTCAGAAGTTTTTCAACATGCGGGGATTAACGGCGACGTTTCCAGCTTCACAGCCACGTCGATCGGTACGGGACAGGTCGGTGAGAATGTTAGATTTGAGCTAATCGGATCAGGCGATATCCCCGGATCAGTGGTTGGCAAGTTCCCGTCAACTGACCCGGAAAGCCGCCAGACCGGCATCGACACGTCCAACTACATCAGGGAAGTCCACTTTTATAAGCATCTGCAGTCAAGGGTTTCAATCCAGACCCCGGTCGTGTTCTTTACAGGTGCTGATAATGAAACCCACGACTTTGTCATCATGATGGAAGACCTTGCCCCCGGTGAACAGGGCGACCAGCTTCGTGGCTGCGGTCAAGAGCAGGCGCAACTGGCCATGACGCAGCTGGCCCATCTGCATGGTCCCCTGTGGGGTGACAGTTCTATTGTTGACGACGTGTTGATCAGCAATCGGAGAAACAGCGCTGATGCCATCCAGGCGCTATACAGCATGATGAGTCCTGGCTTTCTGGCGAGATATGGTCAGCGCCTGACCGACGACGAAAAAGAGATGGTTGCGCTGGTGGGCGACAACCTTGGGGCCTACATGTCCAGTTACACGGGCGAACAAACCCTGATACACATCGATTACCGACTGGACAACATGATGTTTGGCGGACCCTACCCGCTGGCCGTCGTCGACTGGCAGTCCCCTGCGGTTGATTGTGCGCTTGGAGATGCCAGCTACTTTATGGGGACTTCAATCGTTGAAGACACACGTAAAGAACTGGACGAAGAACTGGTCAGGCAGTACTTCAACACGCTATCCACCTATAACGTATCCATGACCTGGGATGAATGCTGGCACTACTACCGACACTACGCACCCGCAGGCATGATCATGGCGGTGATAGCCTCCATGATGGTGGGCGAAACCGAACGCGGTAATGATATGTTTATGGTAATGGCAAAACGCAGCGCCCGCATGTCTCGCGAACTGGATGCAATCGGCGCGATTCGTACCTAATAGATAAGCGCCTAATAAATAAGCGCCAGGTAAGAAAAGTAACCCGCGAGGAACAAACCACCCGTCGCGCGGTTGATCGTCCCCTTCGTCAGAACAAAAATCCAGAGAATGACTGAGCAGGAAAACATCACCCAGAGGTCAAATCTCAGGAACGAGGGGTCGACGGGGATATCAGTCAACAGCGATGTGATGCCCAGAATCGCAAGGATATTAAACAGGTTACTTCCCACGACGTTGCCAATCGCCACATCCGAACTCTTGTGAAGGGCTGCAATGACCGTTGTACTCAACTCCGGTAGCGACGTACCAAGCGCAATCAGACTAAGACCAATAACGGCTTCTGACACTCCCCAGGAAGATGCCAGGCCAATACCGCCCTCTACCACCAGATCAGCACCGAGCGGAAGCGCGATAACACCCAGCACAATAAATAGCGTGATGGTGCTGGGATAGGTGGGCAACCCAAGCCCCCTGTCCATTTCTTCCTCAGGGTCATCCAGTGGAATAAGCTCTGTACCCCTTGTCGCCATGATGAGAAACATCATAAGAAGCGATACCAGCAGAAGCCCCTCGACGAACGTAATAGGCTCGAATACACACATGACAATAAACATCAGGGACACTGCAACCATCAGGCTTGTCTGTCGAGAAAGCCCTTCCTGCGCACAGGCAATTGGGTAGATCAGCACAGGGACACCGAGTACAAGCAGCACATTGGCGATGTTCGAACCGATGACATTGCCGATCGCAATGCCGGGATAACCGGAAAGCGCAGAGAAGGTAGAAACCATCAGCTCCGGTGCAGAGGTCCCCATAGCAACAACTGTCATACCAACGACGACAGGTGGAATATTGCTTTCCTTGGATAAACCCAGGGCTCCACGAACCAATAACTCACCGCCCATCAGTAGATAGACAAAGCCCCCGAAAAGTTTCAGGAAATCTATAAACTCAGGCATTTTTGTTCTGCTGTTCCTGTTCCATGTGATCCAGAAACTCATTTAGAGATTCGGCGAGGTAGGCGATTTCATCGTCGCCTTTGACTTCAGCCCGCAAGCTACCTTCGCCATGGCGGTTACGTTCAACGATGACCGCCAGCTCCTGAATGGGTCTGGCCAGATAGAACCCCAGCAACGCACCGCCGATGATGGCAAAGGCAGATAACGCAACCGCTATATCAAACAGGGCTTCGCGCAGCACCAGCGCACGTTTTCCCTCTTCGCGCACGTCAACCTTCACGACAAGACCCCAACCCATTTTTTTCAGGTATCGAGTTGCGAGCCAAACCGACTCACCTCGATAATCTTCCTGTGCTTCCGCCGGGATCTCTTCCATCGGCGTAAAAACCGTTTTCAAGTCACCCGAGGCAGATTCCTGCATCTGTTCTCCCGTAAAGCCATCAACCTCATGCCGAAGTGGATTTAAAACGACCAGTTTTTCACCAACGTCTATAACGACGAAGGCCTCACCTGTTTCGCCAAGCCCCGTGTAATCACCGGTGACATCAAAGACATCACTCGCATTCATAATGAGTTCTATGCCACCAATAAGCGCGCCATCCAGACGCACTCCGGTGCTCAACACGACACGCGGACCGTCCTCAGAAAGGAACGTACCCACATACGTGATGTCATCGCCTATCGGTACCTTTGAATGCGTTACTTTTGAACGACCGAACGAAGCGATCTCCTCGCCATCGATATCAAAAATAATGAGTTTGTCGATTTCTTCTACCGCGACCGTGATGCCCTGGATCGTATTCTGAATATTACGGAGTTCCTGAGGATCGTCGCTTTCAACATAGTTGCGAATCGCATAGCGAAGCTGCCCTCTGTCACGCACCAGCCGTAAATTATCTTCCCAGCCGTCATAGACTTTGTTGAGGTCGCGTCGTTTGCTTTCCGCCAGCGCATCCAGCTGCCGAAGTGATATCTCCTGAAGTAGATTTGAGGAAGTGTAATAGGCGAAGGTGCCAAGCAGCATCATAGAAAGCAGGGACACAAAAACGAGGGCCAGAGAGAGGCGTGTACGGATATCCACTAATACTTCCTATTAACAATCCTGCCAATCATTACACGATGTGCCCGGGGAATGAAGCATCTATATCAAGTGACCTGTACAACGCTGATCAGGCTGGTATTGATTGACTTTCGACCAACTATCCGGAGTAACCTGACAGCAATAACAGATAGGACTGCGCTTCCGCCCAACCAGATCAGGGAAGATACGGGATGCTCGTTGATTGTGCCCAGCTGGTACAGGCAACTCGCGGTGACGTAGGCAAGGCCTGTGGTCCACCCAAACGTCAGTAACATCCACCTGACGCCTGACTCTTTGGCGATTGCGCCCAATACAGCCACGCAGGGGGCGTACAACAACACAAACACCAGATAACAAAAAGCAGCGAATTGAGTCCCGAACTGAGCCGCCATATTGGTAAGGGTCGTACTGGCAACACCCTGGGCATCCGCCGCGGAATCCAGAGAATTGCTGTATTCAATGCCGATGCCAAGAGGATCCCCGAGGTTTGACAGTAAATCAATGCCGTTGGCCTGGATGGTGAGCAGGGCTTCTTTGCCTGCAACCAACAGGTCCGGTCGGCCATCACCAGCATCATCCGCCGAACTGTCATCGCTATAGAGCGCGTCCAGCGTACCGACCACAGCTTCTTTGGCAAACAGTCCGGTAAACAACCCTACCGTCGCGGGCCAATTCTCTTCCTTAAGACCAATGGGTTTGAACAATGGCGTCATACCTTTGCCCAGGGTTGCCAGCATTGATTGCTCGCTATCTTCATTTCCAAAGGAACCGTCGCTACCCACCGAGTTCAAGAAGCTCAGACCGATAACAACGAGGACAATGGTTTTACCAGCCCTGAACACAAAACTCTTTAATCGAAACCACGTCGTTAACAGGATGTTACGGAGCACGGGCGCATGGTATGCAGGCATTTCCTGGAAGGACGGCGTGATCTCCTCATCAAAAATCTGCCTGCGGAACAGCCACCCGGTCAGCACGGCCATGGCGATACCCAGGAGATATAAGCCGAAGACAACGTTCTGCCCATTTGTCGGAAACAATGCGGCGGCGAACAGCGCATAAACCGTCAGTCTTGCGCCGCAGGACATAAAGGGTGCCATCGAAATCGTGAGCAGGCGATCGCTCTCTCTGCCGAGTGACCTCGCGGCCATAACCGCCGGTACATTACAGCCAAAGCCCACGATCAGCGGCACAAAGGCCGTTCCGGGAAGGCCAATTCTTGCCATAAGCCGGTCAACCACAAAGGCAGCACGTGACATGTACCCTGAAGACTCAAGCAATGAGAGGCAGAAAAACAGTGCGCCAATGACCGGGATGAACGTTGCCACCAACTGGATGCCACCCCCCAGACCATCAGCAAGCAACACGATTATCCAGGCAGGTGCATTGATAGATTCCAGGAACCACCGGGGAGTGTCGACCACCAGGGCACCAAACATCAGATCAAAAAAATCGATAAACACAGCGCCCACATTGACCGCGACCGTAAACATCACGTACATCATTGCCAAAAATATGGGAATCCCAAGCCACCGATTGAGCACCCATTTATCAAGCCTTTCGGTCATCGTGTGTTCAACGGGCACCATTTGCACCGCGCCGCTGACCATGGCTTCCGCGCGCTGGTAACGCTTGATGATTTTGTCGCCGACAAACTCGCTATTGGTGAGCACTTCAACTTCCCTGTCCGAAGAATGGGCAGAAAACAGTTGCACCAACAACTCATCGAGTCCCTGCTGCTTCGATGCGATGATTGGCGACACCGGCACACCGAGCTGATCACCGAGCGATTCTGCATCAACGGTGATACCTTCCTGTTCCGCCACATCAAGCATGTTAACGGCAACAACGACCGGCAAACCTAACTCAAGCACCTGCTGCGTCAGAATCAGGTTTCTCTGCAGGTTACCGGCATCAATGATATTCAGAATGACGTCAAAATCGGCCGCCGTCAGATAGTCCCTTGCGATCTTTTCATCCAGGCCAAGATAATCCTGCTCGAGCGAATAGATGCCTGGAAGGTCAACTATCTCGCAATCACGATCCCCATGCGAAAAGGTGCCCGTTTTCTTCTCAACCGTCACACCGGGCCAGTTACCAACCTTCTGGTGCGCACCGGTAAACCCATTGAACAGCGTAGTCTTGCCGCAATTGGGGTTCCCTATAAGTGCAATCCTGAACGAGCTCATGATTCCAACTCAACCATGACCAGACTGGCTTCGCTTTTTCGAATACTCAGCAGCGTGTGACCAACCTTTACCTGCAGAGGGTCTCCAAAGGGGGCAATATGCAGCACATCGACCCAAACACCGGGATATAAGCCAAGCGCATACAGGCGACTCTGAAAATCACGGTGATCGATAGCCGCGCCGACAATTCGGCAGCGGCCCGTTGGCGCCACATCTGCAAGGGTCATAAGGGGGGCGAGCTAAATAAAGATGAGAATTATTATCATTTAGAAGACCAAAGTAAAGCAAAGCCCTGCTTTATCGATCGTTTAGCGCTATTACTTCAGAAATGGTCACCAGCCTTTGTTCCGCCTCCGCGGCCCGCGCCTCATCCAGTTCATAGCCAACATAATTCCTGCCGAGCAACAGACAGGCAATGCCGATGGCGGCTGACCCACAGAACGGGTCCAGAACAGTTTCCCCTGGCCGACTCATGATCTTCACAATGGCGGCCATTTTGTTGACATCCCTGTGATTCGGGTGCGATGAATCCGGAATATCCCGCCAGGATTCAGCCGCCGTATCTGATGTAGAAACCGGGTTACACAGCAGGAAGGTCGCCGCGGCACCACGCTGGTCAGCGAAGGCATCATCAATTTTTGCGTACCCTGATACCGGCAGTTCCTGCTTTACCTGGTCAATATGCTCTTCCGGCTGGGACACTGCGATTCGCTGATCCCTGACGCACCGTTTGATTTCATCAAGATACGGGAGCAGCGCGTGCCGATAGTGAGAAGATTTACCCGTAAACTCAAACCCCGAGTACGGAGGGTCGGTAATCACACAATCGATTGACGCCGATTCGAGTAACCGCATCAATGCAAGCGAGTTTCCGCACTGAATCCTGAATCGCGGTATGGTCATTCCAGTGACTATTTTTTAAAGTTCTGAGACGAGATGACCGCCGTCAACCACCACCGTTGAGCCCGTCATATAGCGTGATCCATCTGACGCCAGCAGCAGTAACGGACCGTCAAGATCTTCAAACTCCCCATAGCGGCGCATCGGGATACCTTTTACAAAAGTATCGGATCTTTCACTTTCAAGCAGTACCCGGCTCACATCTGTGAGGATGTAACCCGGCGCAAGAGAGTTTACGCGAATACCATAGCGCGCACCCTCCAGGGCCATAATTTCAGTCGCTTTAACCAGCGCCGCCTTCGACACCGCATAGGGGAACTGGCCTTTGATTGTTCTAAAAGCAGTGATCGAGGTAACGTTAATAATATTCCCCTCACTTTGTTTGCTTTTTACAACAGCCTCTGTGTACATCTTGGACAATCGCCAGACTGACTTCAGGTTGGTATCCAGTACGAAGTCCCAGTCATCCTCATCGATCATCGCATAGGTTTTTGCCCCGGCTTCAACACCCGCATTATTCACCAGGACATCAACGGGACCAAACGCTTCCTCGGCCTGGTGCAGAAAGTCAGCACAGGAATCGGGCAGGGTAACGTC
The DNA here is from genome assembly GCA_018607685.1 of K189A clade bacterium. Classification (GTDB taxonomy): domain Bacteria; phylum Pseudomonadota; class Gammaproteobacteria; order Pseudomonadales; family Azotimanducaceae; genus UBA9659. The sequence goes on from JABBBA010000336.1 coordinate 6,988, forward strand.
AAGGGGAACACCCAGCGCCTGGCCACCGCTTTTGTTAATTTCAGAAACACGATCCGCAATTTTGTCGGTGCGTCGCGCACCGAGAATCACATTGGCGCCGGCACCCGCCAACACGCCGGCAAAATGATGTCCAAATCCCGATGATGCGCCCGTTATTGCAATATTTTTACCTTTGAGGGAAAACAGATCCACAGTAATGCCTTCTTGCTAGTTATCAGAAAACCATAGGAGCAAATGCTAATGTTGTTTTCAAGAAACGAATGCCCGATAGGCTAAAAAGTGGTCAATTCGATCGTAAAAACAACTTGCCGCAGACTTATCCTGTTGTTTTCTATGAGATTGGGCTTGTGGCACCCATATTGCACCCCATATGTCAGATGTGCGTCACGTTTCCCAATTAACCAGACTGGTCCGGTATGAGCAGTAAAAAATTTATGGATCAAGACCCAATCCGAATCCAGGAATTGACCCGGATGAAACGTCTGGCCACCGGGTTGTTGATCCTTGTGGCAATCATCTATGTCGTGAGCGCCTACTTTGAGCTCTCTTACCACTGGGTTGGTTACCTGAACGCGACCGCCGAAGCCGCAATGGTTGGCGCTATCGCTGACTGGTTTGCGGTCACGGCACTGTTCAGGCATCCCCTGGGATTACCAATCCCC
>JABBBA010000426.1 GCA_018607685.1 K189A clade bacterium
CAGCCAATGCGTGTGGACCAAGCTCCCGGCCGTTACCGGACTGCTTGTAACCACCGAATGGTGCGTTCACGTTGAAACCGCCACCGTTAACTGACACCTGGCCAGTTCGGATTTGCTTGGCAACGCGTTTTGCACGATCGGCGTCACCGGACCAGACAGCGCCGGACAGACCAAAAATGCTGTCGTTGGCGATGTCGATGCCTTCCTGTTCAGTGTCATAAGGAATGATGGCGAGCACTGGGCCAAAGATTTCTTCCTGGGCAATCGCCATATCGTTCCTGACGTCAGAGAAGACCGTTGGCTGGACAAAGTAACCAGTGTTACGACCTTCTGGAGGAGTGGTGCCACCCGTAACCAGTGTTGCGCCTTCATCGATACCCTTTTGGATATATTCTGTGACGGTATCCAGCTGTGCCTTGGAGGCAACTGGACCCATCGTGACGCCTTCCTCAAACGCACCGCCAACTTTGGTGGCTTCTACAGCAGCTTTAGCGGCCGCGACAGCTTCAGCCTGCTTGGCGCGTGGAACAATCAGTCGTGAAAGGGCTGCACATACCTGGCCGCTATTCATGGTGATACCACCACCGGCAGCGCCGGCAGCAGCTGCTACATCAGCGTCGTCGAGAACAAGAGAAGCTGACTTGCCACCGAGTTCAAGGCCAACGCGTTTCACAGATTGCGCGGCCAGTTGTCCAACTCTTTGGCCTGCTTCTGTGGAACCCGTCAATGAGACCATGTCCACGTCAGGGTGAGTACACATTGTCTCACCGATGGTACGGCCAGGTCCCGTGACAAGATTGAATACGCCAGCCGGGAATCCACACTCGTCAACTAATTGCGCGAAGTAATATGCTGTTAGGGGGGTGTCGGAGCTTGGCTTCAGTACCATCGTGCAACCGGCAGCCAGTGCAGGCATAACCTTGGCAACAATCTGGTGAAGTGGAAAGTTCCAGGGTGTAATAAATGAGCACACGCCGATAGGTTCTTTGACGATAATCGAGTTACCCAGTTGTTCTTCTTTCTCCATTTCGAAAGGAACGTCGATATAGGAACTCACAACGCCAACACCCATGCCGCCATGTACAGCAACACTGAGTTGAAGGGGCGTGCCCAGTTCAAGCGCGCAAAGCTCGCCGATCTTGGCCATATTTTCGGTGACTTTCTCAGAGAGTTTCTTGATCAGCGCGGAGCGATCTGCAGCTGAACTCTGGCCCCAGGTCTTGAAGGCTTCTTTTGCGGCTTTGATGGCAGCGTTGACGTCATCGTCGTTTCCGCTGGGAACTTCACCACAGATTTCTTCCGTGGAAGGATCCGTTACTTTTATTGTGTCTTTGCTGTTGGGTGCGACCCATTGGCCATTAATGTAGAGCTTGTCATGTGTAATCATGTGCCACCTCGGTTTGCCGGTGATAGGAAATTTGAACCACGGATAAAATCACACCTGACCTGTTTCCGCAACGTGTTAGTGGAGAAATGGGGTCGGAGTAAAATATCCATCGCCACCATGCTTCGGTTGAAGGTTGGTATTGACACTTCACTACCAACCTATTGAAGAACCGCCATAGTGGTGGATATTTTACTCCGACCCCTGCTGGTGGCGCGACCCCTGCTGGTGTTTTACTCCGACCCCCGGTTGGTGTTTACACCCGTTCGATGATGATGGCTGGAGCCATACCGCCACCGGTACACATCGTGATAAGCGCTGTGTTCAGGTCACGTCGCTCAAGCTCATCCAGTGCTGTGCCAATCAGGATTGACCCGGTTGCACCAATTGGATGACCCAGTGCCATGGCGCCGCCATTGACGTTTACCTTTTCCGGATCCAGATTCAGATCGCGCATGAATTTGGCTGCAACTACAGAGAAGGCTTCGTTGACCTCAAACAGGTCAATATCATCAGCCGTCATACCAGCTCTTGCCAGTACCTTGTTAGCCGCGGGACCTGGCTCGTTCAGCATCAGGGTAGGGCTTCCACCAACAGTAGCAATCGCTCTGACCCGTGCTCTTGGCTTCCAGCCAACCCTGTTTGCGTATTCCTTTGAAGCCATGATGATTGCGGCAGCGCCATCAACCACACCGGAAGAGTTACCAGCATGGTGGATGTGATTGATTTTCATGTCCGGGTAAGCCCGTTTAACCAGTTGGTCAAAGGTCTCACCTGTTTCATCGATGGGCACCTGCATGAACTTGTCAAAGACCGTGTCTAACTTGGCCAATGATTCCATGGTGGTACCTGGTCTTGGAAACTCTTCTGCTTCAAGCGCAATTGAACCGTCGTCGTTTCGGACCTTGATCAGGCTCTTATCGAAATGACCGTTGTCTATCGCGTGTTTTGCGCGCTTTTGGCTTTCGACGGCCAGTGCATCCACATCGTCGCGGGTGAACCCGTCAAGTGTGGCAATCATGTCCGCGCAGATTCCCTGGTGGGGTTGTGCGTGAAGGTTTCTAAGGTGCAGGTTGCTGCCATCGACGGTGCGGTTTTTATCTGCGCGTGGAACCGTTGGTGTGTAGGACATCATTTCCACACCACCGGCAACGCAAAGATCATCCATGCCACTCATCAGGTTTGCTGCTGCGATGTTGACGGAGGTAATACCTGATCCACAAAAGCGGTCCAGCGTCATTCCTGAGGCTTTGTCGCTCCAACCAGCATCGAGTGCCGCCATTCGGCCTATACAGGAACCCTGCTTACCAATCTGTGAGGAGCAGGCAACAACGACATCATCAATTTCTTCTGTCTTTAGGTCGTTTCGGTTGCCGATTTCTTCGAATACCTGGGCGAGCAATCTTCCCGGATGGATTTCAGTGAGTGCACCCTTGCCGGCCTTGCCGATGCCGCGCGGTGTTCGAGCTGCGTCAATGATATAGGCGTCTGCCATGGTCTATTCCTCTAGTTGTATGAAAGTGTCTGGTGGTGAAAGTGGGATCTGTAACAGGCGCTTATTGTAAGGTGGTTTTGGGGTGAGAACAAAACCCCCCGAAGACCTGAACAGTTGGCTATTAGTGGCTATAAGGGCTCGAAATGACCTCCTGGTACGTGTTGAATGAAGATAGTTAGGCGCTAGAATCCCCTCCCTTCGAATGATGACCAAGAAAGAGCAACAAATGACTGAGCTAAAAGTCCTGCACGAATCAACCGTACAGCCCGATGAGATCGATTCTCTGGGTCATATGAACGTGCGTTATTACATGACACGGGTAGACCAGGCGAATAGGGCTATGCTCGCAGAAATGGGTGTTCAGGAAGGTTCGGGCAGGGCGATACGCCGGTTGGATACCTACACACGGTTTCATCGCGAACAGTTTGCCGGTGCAACACTGCATACGCTGGGTGGCCTGATCGCGGTTGAGGGGGCCGATGACTTACGAGAGGTGAATGGCTATTTTGAAATCAGGAACCCGGACAATAACCAGGTAGCGGCTTCTTTTATCCTGCGAAGTTGCGTGATCGATGTTGCCAGCCAACAGGTTCTGGAGATTTCCGCCAATAGAGCTAATGTCGGCAACTTTAGTGCGACCGTCCCTGAGTATGGAATGCCGCGGTCTTTGTCTCTCAATGAACCTGGACAAGTCCCGCTTGAGGAGCTGGAAGCCGTTATTGGCGAGGATTCGACCCCCGGTATGATGAGCGGTCGGCTGGAAAATGTGGTGCACAGTGAAGATTGTGACAAGGATGGCAGGTTGCGCGAAGAGGTGGACCTGATGTTTGTTTTACACAGACCTGCGCCCGGGGATGAGAGTAAAACCGGTGGACCGCCAATCATGCGGGATTCCGAAGGTCGCCGTTATAGTTGGGCCATGATTGAAACCCGTAGTGTGGTCTGGCACAGGCCAATGGCAGGAGAGACGGTTCTATCCATTGGTGCCGATATTGCCAACGGGGAAAAATGGCGGCAATCAAGGCGTTGGATGTTTGCCAAAGAATCGGGTTTACTGCTGGGGATTAGTGATTCCGTTGGCCTTTGTATCGATCTGGATGCACGGAAATCGATCCCAATGCCAGCGGACGTGATTGAAGCTATCGAGCGGAACAGCTTGCCTCAATTTGCCTGAGTAACCGTTGCATGACTATGCAGGTCGAAAAATTCACCGCAACTTTCGGTGCCCGAGTGACCGGAGTCGAACTCGCCTCGCTTACCGACGCAGCCTTTGATCAGATCTACGATCTCTGGCTTGACCGCGCGCTGCTGGTTTTTCCAGAACAACACCTGACGAAGGATGAGCAAAAGGCTTTTGCCAATCGATTTGGTGACCTTGAATTTGAGCTGTCACCGATCGGGAATGTAAGAAAAGATGGCTCGCTTCGAGCCAATGATGAATCAGATCGTGTTGTACAAATCCTGAAAGGAAATGAAGGCTGGCACTACGACAGTACCTATGTGGAAGTTCAGGCTCTAGCCACAGTGTTCACGGCGCATCAGGTTCCCTCAAAAGATGGGCAGACGGCCTGGGCAGATATGCGAGCTGCCTATGCGGCGCTCGATGATGACCTGAAGACCAGGGTCGAAGGCCTGAGTGCTCATCATTCCCTTTATCACAGCCAGCGTAAAATCGGTCACAATCCCAGGGCCGGTAGCGGCTATGGTTTTGATGATCAGGAACCGCCGCTTCGGCCGCTGGTGAAGATCCCCCCCGAAACAGGTGTTCCCGCATTACTGATTGGTCGACATGCCTTTGATATTCCAGGTTTGTCCGAGAAAGAATCGGAAGAACTGCTTCAGGGTCTTACTGAATTTGCCTGCCAGGCCCCCAGGGTTTATGTCCACGACTGGACGGTAGGCGATGCGATTTTGTGGGACAACCGGTGTCTCATGCACCGTGCACATCCCTGGGATTATTCGGAAGCAAGGGAAATGTGGCTGGCCCGGATTGCCGGAGACCCGCTAACGGAATCAGGTGTTTTAGAAGCAGGCTAAACGTTGCGAATTTTGGAACCCAGCGCGATTCGATAGAAAACCGGTACCGCGATGAGTGTCAGTAGCGTCGCAAACATCAATCCGCTCATGATGCATACCGCCATCTCCCTGAAGAAGGCGTCGGTTAGCAGGGGAGCCATCCCAAAAATCGTTGTCAGCGCGGCTAACATCACAGGCCGTAGGCGGCTCAGGCTCGCCACCATCATGGTTCGTATTGTGGGTAAGTCTTCTTCTAACCGTTTGTCTATCTCGTCAACCAGCACGATGCAGTTTTTGATTAACATGCCGGAAAGACTCAGGATCCCCAGAAAGGAAGGGAAAGTGAGTGGCAGGGCAGTCACAAGAAGGCCGATTGCCACGCCACAGATAGTCATCGGCACGGTCAGCCAGATGACAATCGGCTGCTTCAGTGCGCCGAACATGAGGATAGTGATGAAGAACATGAGCGCAAAGGCCATTGGCATGCGCTCCTGCAATGATTGGTTAGCCATCTTGTTGGATTCGAATTCACCACCCCATTCACGGGAGTAGCCGGGTGGAAGTTCGATGGCTTCAACGTTCTCTCTGATGCTTTGGAAGAACTGGTTTACGTTGTGCCCAATTGGCGGGTTTGCCTGTGCTGTGATGGTTCTTATTCGATCCCGGCGGAAGATAGTGGTGTTTTCAGGTTCTAATCGGAACTCACTTACGATCTGCGTGATAGGAATAAATCTGCGCTGAGTGGCGCTCCATACCTGCCGGTCCCGTAATCCTCGTAAATCAATACGTTCTGCATCGGGTGCCCGGGCGATAATTGGCACAAGCTTGTCCTCGTCCCGAATCAATCCAATTCGTATCCCATGGGTGTTATAGGCGAGAGACTTCGCCAGGTCATTTCTGGAGATGCCGGCGAGACGCGCATTCGCTTCATTAAACTCAGGCGCAAGCTGGAGCGATTGAGCTCGCCAATCCGTCGTCCTGTCGATCAGGTCATGCTGAAGATAAACGCCGAGTGTCTCTTCTGCCAGTTGGCGCAGTACCTTCGCATCGGGACCCGAGTAACGCATCTCAATCTTTGTTCCGGTACTGGGTGAAAATTCGGCGCGTGTAATTTGCACCTCGGCATCGGGACGCTTGCTCGCGAACAGCGTCTTCGCGAAGTTCATTTTGTCACCTAACTCGCGGACATCTTCTACCTCAACCATTAACAAGGCATAGGCGGGATTAGGTTGTTCTGGCCGGGTCATGGCTGTGATTCTGGGAGACCCTCTGCCAACAAAGGTGGTCGCAGAGATGACGCCTTCAAGCGCGAGTATCTCCTGTTCTATCTCCGCAATGTCCCGCGAGGTGGTCAGAATATCGGTTCCTTCCTGGAGTCGATAATCAACGTAGAAAATGGGTGTATTGTTGGTTGGGAAGAAACTTGTTTTCACAAATTTCATTGAGAAGAGACACGCACCGGTAATCGCGACGATGATCACAGCGGTCAGCCAGGAGCGGCGTAACCCGAACCCAATCAGGATCTGGTAGGGTTTGAAGTACCAGGCTTCATACAGTTGATCTTCTGTTACAGGCTCAGTTGGTTTTAGTAGCAAATTGCCTAACAGTGGCACGATGGTGATGGCCAGTAACCATGAAAGCAGCAACGAAATAGCAACCACCTGGAATAACGAAATCAGAAAGTGTCCGCTGTTGTCGTCGGACAGGCTGATGGGAGCGAAAGCGAGGATGCCAATAATGGTGGCTCCAAGGAGTGCATATTGGGTCCGTGATACAGACTGGATTGCCGCGTTCTGTGGGGTCAAGCCTCGCCGGACCCCGACCACCATTCCCTCAACAATGACAATACCGTTGTCCACCAGCATGCCCATTGCAATCATGAGCGCACCCAGAGAAATACGCTGCAATTCGATATCCATCACCCACATGATTTCGATCGTTCCCATCACCGTCAGGAACAGAACAACACCCACGACTGTGCCTGCGCGCCAACCCATAAAAATATTCAGTGCGAGTATGACGGTGAATACAGAGATACCGAGGTTCTTGAGGAAATTGGTGATCGCCTGCTCGACCACAATGTGTTGTTTATAAATAGGTTCAATGCTGGCGCCGATGGGAAGCTGGCCAGCGAGCTCTTTGATTTTTCGGTCAACATCTTCGCCCACAGCGACGACGTTCTGGTCCGGCGTTACCGAGACCGATACCGTGAATATCTGTTCACCGTTCAGCCTAACGATTTCAAAGGGGGCTTCAAGAGAACTTCGGGTGACATTGGCGACATCACCTAGTCTGATCATTTCCGTGGAGCCAGGCGTTCCGATTTTCATTTCCTTGAGTTCATCGACGCTGCCAATAGCCGACGGTTGGGCTATTCGCAGTCGCCGGCCGTCAAACATCGCTGAGCCTGCGCCCACAACCTGGTTCTCAAAAAAGATCTTTCCCGCGATATCATCAATAGAAAGACCGAGCCTGGTGAGCCTGTCTTCGTCAATTTCAATATAGATCGCCTCAAAGGGCAGACCATTCGTGCTGACCTTGGCGACGTTGGGAACCAGCTTAAGTTGCGTGGAGAGTTCCTTTGCGATGTCGTGAAGTTCAGCGTCGGAGTAACCCGGTGCTTTAACGGCGTAAAGGATGCCGTAGACATCACCAAAGTCGTCTTCAACAAGTGGCGTATCTACCCCCGGTGGTAATCGCATCTCTGCTTCAGAAACCCGTCGCCTCAGCTCATCAAATACC
>JABBBA010000276.1:0-1448 GCA_018607685.1 K189A clade bacterium
TTCCTGAATCGGGGAAATAGGAGAAGGGCCGAACAATCTCGAAAATAGTGGGGTTTTGGGCACGGTTTCACTCTGCGCAAGTGGCTTGGTTAAGGTGGAGTGGATGTTAAGCTAAAGTCACGAAATAGCGAATACCCAAACCCGAAATTCCTGGTAAAAGAAGATGCAGGAACTGCTACCTTTTTTGTGATATAAATCCCGCCCTATGGATTCCAAGCAAAATAATCGCGGACGCAAGTACATGGACACGGCAGCAGTTGTCCTGTCGGGTGTCTGCATGCTGCACTGCCTGGCACTTCCGATCGCTCTCACGATTCTGCCAATCGTCAATGTCACGTTGCTCGATGAGTCTACCTTTCACCTGATTATGATGGTGGTTATTCTACCGGTCAGCGTTGTTGCACTATCCATTGGATGCCGACAGCACAAAGACAGATTGACCCTGGTTCTCGGTAGCGTGGGTCTGGTGATATTGACCCTGACGGCCATCTTTGGCCACGACCTGCTCGGCCTGACAGGCGAACGAATCGTCACCTCAATCGGCGGGCTTATACTCGCTGCGGCTCACATACAGAACTATCGCTGCTGTCGCGACGACGATTGCGCACACGAGCACTAAACAGCCTTGAGCGGGAACAAACAGCCTTGAGCGGGAACAAACAGCCTTGAGCGGAAACAAACAGCCTTGAGCGGAAACAAACAGCCTTGAGCGAGTCACAAACAGCCTTGAGCGAGCGATAGACAGCCGTGAGCAGCGACTACCAGCTTGAACCACAGGGTGGTTCAATCGGCGCCACTATTAGCGGTATTGATCTCAATAAAGTTGATTCAACCAGCGTCGACTTTCTCCGCAAGGCATTGGACGAACATCTTGTCCTGTTCTTTCGGAACCAGCGTCTGGACCCTTCAAGCCTCCTGGACCTTGCTTCGACGTTCGGCACACCTGCGCCCTACCCTTTTGTGGAAGGCCTACCCGATTTCCCGGAGGTGGTCGAAGTCATTAAGAGACCTGAAGACACGCTCAATTTTGGGGGAGTCTGGCATTCGGACACCGCCTACCTGGAAGCCCCCGCCATGGGCGCCCTATTGTATGGCGTTGACATACCTCTGCAGGGTGGCGATACCATGTTCACCAACATGTACAACGTATTTGATTCGCTCACCAAAGGAATGCAAAGCTTCCTGAAACCGCTAATGGCGATAAACGATGCGGATAACGAAGCCATCCGGGCAACCCGCCCTGGGTCTGCCAAAAAAGGGCTGCAAGCCAGGCACCCGGTGGTGAGAACACATCCCGTGACCAAACGGCCGCTGCTCTATATCAACAAAGCGCACACCACCCGATTTGCCGGTATGTCTGAGCGAGAGAGTGCGCCGATTCTGGCCTTTCTGTTCGATAGAATCATGCAGCCGGAATTCTCCTGCCGATTTCGTTGGCAGCAAGGGAG
>JABBBA010000276.1:1458-7605 GCA_018607685.1 K189A clade bacterium
GCGTTTTGGGACAACCGGGCATGCCAGCACTACCCGCTGAATGACTATCAGGGAGAATTCAGAAAGATGCTGCGCGTGAGTCTTGCCGGAGACAAACCCTACTAGTCATCACAGCGTAAGATTGCCGGCACCATCAATTCGAGCTGCCCTGCCGCAATATTCAGTCACCTGCATATCCTTCAGGACATCCGGGTCCGAAGAATTAGCCCAGGTTCGCTGACCCTCGGGTGTTAAACACGCGAAATGGCCAACGGCGGCTTCGTCTCCAGAGAACATGACCGTATAGGACTCAATGGTCACTTCACCGTCATGGTCCACCACCCATTCCCGGGTCGGGCATGCATCAACTTCCGATTGAAGATTCTCATGCTGATAGTCACCTTCAGGCGCTTCGGTCGAATAGACACCAAAGGCATGCTTGGTCAGAAAACCACCATTCGCCGTTACAAAACCTTTCTTTCCTGGATTATCCCTTAACAGCTCAACCATTCTGGCGATGCTGTGCATAACGTAATTATTAAGAGGACCACCTCCAAAGGTTAGCCCGCCTGTGACCGTGAGCTCCCTGTCTAAAGGCAACCCCAGCTCCGCCGCCGCCACCTGGACGGCAACCGGGAAACAGCTATAAACATCGACGAAGTCCAGGTCATCCACGCCAAGACCTGCCAGTTCCAGTGCGCGCTGACCCGCGATTCGAATCGCGGGGGAGGAATAGAGGTTGTCGCGCTCAGAGACCGTATAGGTATCGTGTGCGTCGGTACCGACCCAGGGGTAGACCCACTGGCTTTCATCAACTCCCAGCTCTCTGGCCCGGGCAACACTACACATAATAATTGCCGCGCCCATATCGACCGAGTTGTTGGAGTTCATCAATTTCGGATAAGGAAAACTCACCATTCGGTTTGTCTTACCAGGTGTGCGAATAGTGGCGGCATCGACAGCATCGGTGATCCATGCATTCGGGTTCCTCGCAGCCACCTGACTGAATCCCGCCCACATTGTTGAAACTTTGGCCTGGTGTTCTTCAATTGTCTCACCCTGATGATGCCGCAGGGCATTCTCAAAAATCGGGTAGATCTGGATAGGCTGGCGAATACTTCTGGCCACCTCCGCCTCCCCACTCATGGGTTCTTCCTGACCGATTAACCGATCATATTCACCATGGGTTTCCGTCATCGGGAGTTCCTGACCACTCTTTCTCGCCCGGGCAAGCGAGTGACCGATCTCTGCACCGGTCAACAGGACGAGGGATTTCTCGCCACTCGCGATGTCCACAGCAGTCGCGTTCAGAGTACTCTGGACCATATTGCCGCCGTAGCAGGTTCCCACCAGCTCGGCGTTGCTGCTGCCGATCTTCTCTGCGACATAACCGGCGGGTTGGTGGTACTTCCACCATCCACGAATCACACGAACTGACTCCACTTCTTTGAGCAGCCCTGGTTTGCCAGAATCCTCCGCAGCTTTGAAGGCAGCTTCGACCATTAAATCAATCGGCTCTTTGGCGTCAGTGAGGTCAGTGACTCGTTGCAGTATTTGCGAGACACCGATAATGACAGGCGTGTTAGGATTCACAGGATTTCCTTGTTCAGTGGTTGTATTCAGGATTTCATCTAAGGCCAGATATTCTGCCACAGATCGTCCGGGACAAAGCTGAAGTGGTCCGGAAATGATGAGGAAGCATTAGTCATGAAAATTGCGGTTACTGCCTGGAAATTTGGCACCCAGGGACTCGCCCAGGAGCTGGCTGAACAAGGCGAGATCGCAGAATCGCTGGGATTCGATTCCTTCTGGTTGCCGGAAAATCACTTTACAGGACCAACCGCCATTCCTGCGCCATTGATGCTGCTTGCGGCGGTCGCCGCGCGAACCAGTAAAATTAAACTCGGCACAACCTCTTACCTGCTGCCCATCAGAAACCCAATACTTGCCGCTGAGGAAGTTGCTGTTCTTGATCGCCTGTCCGGCGGTCGTGTCATTCTTGGCATCGGACGAGGATTCCAGGAATCGATGTTTAAGCCATTTGGCATTCCCACCAGCGAAAAACGTAAACGGTTCAAGTCCAACCTCGAACTCATGATCAGCGCATGGAAGGGAGAACCAATAGCGCAATTTGAAGATAATGACATCACACTTTCGCCCTTGCCCGTGCAACAACCACATCCACCGCTCTGGGTTGCAGCTTTCGGGCCCCTGGCCATCAAACAGGCCGGGACACTGGGATTACCCTATATCGCTTCGCCGGTAGAAACCCTTTCAAGCCTCAAGGAGAACATCCTTGCGCATCAGGGGCACGTGCGTGAGCAGGGGCACACGCCTGTAGAAACCATTCCTGTCATGCGGACCGTGTTTGTCACCGACAACCCTGCGCTGGAAAAGCAGGTGAGAAAATCACTGGATGCTGAAGTGGCCAGCAGGTTTCGCGATTCCGCGACCGGCGTCGATGAGTGGGCGATCGTAGGAGACAGCTTTGCCCTTCAGGACAAACTTGCACAATACAAGGAAACACTGGGGCTGAATTACCTGATCGCCCGGGGCAGAATCCAGGGTATCAGTAACGAAGACCAGGTTCGTTCTCACGAACTTTTATTGAAGGCTGCCAGCTAAAACGATTAGTGAGCTTCAAACTAATTAACAATTTTGATCAACTGGCCGTTTTCCGGCTGACCCTTAGGGTAAAGACCATTCATTACCCTAAGCGTATCTAACGCGTAATTTGTGATGGGAGATTCGTCAGCCAGCTGTTCCATGGTGGTATCTCCCTCTGCACGAACGATCTGAACCTTGGGCGTTTTTGCCTCCTGAAAATCCTGCCGGGTCATCCTGTCAAAACTGAAAATGCTGGCAATATAATTCCTGTCATCGGCAATGTTACGCAGATCATACTTCCCCGCACCACGGAGAACATAAGCCAGACGCTTTCTCTGATCAAAAATGACGGCAAAACGAATGGGTCTTGGTCCATAGACAGAATCCGCCTTGTCCGCGATCCCCAGATATGTCGGCATGCCGGCGACCGTGATCTCGCGTCCCTCCCGCACATCCAATCCGAGCTGTTCTACGGTGAAGCTGGCGGGTGTTGCTCCACGGGCCAGTCTGGCGGTGGTGATGGTAAAGTTCGACTCATTAACCTGGTTTATGACCATCGCACCCTGGCGAAGCGTTTCGAACCGCCAAGACTGTGGAAACGTAAACTTGATACCCAGCTTGGGATGATAAAAAGTGTTCTTGCGGACCACTCCTACCTGCCTTGAGCTTCCATATGCAAGGCCATTCAGTTTTTGCAGAAACTCATCAGTCTTGATGAACTCGTCGTAGTCCCTGACCAGTTCCTCAGACTCACGGATTGCCTGTTCATAACGGGTATCGTGATCCGGATGAGTTGACAGAATACCGTGATAAACCCTCGGCGCCCTGTTTTCCAGCCTGGCCTGGGTAATTTCAACTCGATCCTTGGCCTTCAGTATTTCAATTGTGTCTAACATCGCCGTCGGCGAATAACCGGCTTGTGCCATGTACAGGGCACCCACCTCATCGGCTTCAAGTTCAAACTCCCGACTGTATCCCGACAGCAATACTCCACCAAACATGTTACCTAGTTCATAAAGTGCCGGTTGCCCTGCCACCGCAGTTAAGATCGTGTTTAAAACGCTAATCCCCTTCCCCCGGGTTTCACGACGCAATGCGTGCTTTTCTGTAACGTGCGCAATTTCATGGCCAAGTACAGCGGCGAGTTCGGATTCCGAATTCATGTGAGCCAGCATCCCGCGAGTCACGTAAATGAATCCTCCAGGCAAGGCGAAGGCATTGATCATGTCATCGTTCAGGATAGTAAAACGGTACTCTATCTCCGGCCTCGAACTCTCGGCTGCAACACGCTGACCAACCTGGTTAATGTAAGCCTGTAGTTCCTGGTCTCGATAGATACCGAACTTGCCAATTATTTTTTGGTGTTCAGCCTGGCCCAGCGCCACCTCATCTTCGAGAGACATCGCCCAGGCGAGGGAGCTGATCAACAGAAACAACGACAGAAAAATGTATTTCATACTCTGCTACTTACTCGTTTATCAATGAAACATCGTTTAGTACGCTGCAAGACTATCCTATCTGCCAGGGATGAAGTGAACCTGAACACTACTATTTAGTCCCTCCTTTTTGTCAATCTGTTCAATTTGATGGCGAAATGGACTAATCGAGGAACTTTTCGCAGAACTTCCGCTACCCACTTTGTTTATCTCAGGTCAAAATGTGCCTGACATAGCTAAACATGATGGTCTCTAAAATATGGATTTCTCTAGAATATGATTCACGCGGCTAAGCACATTGAATTACATGCTCCACCCATTTAATAAAAGCCTCGTTTGGCTTGTGTTTTTCTTTTGCTGGCAGGCACAGGCAATGGATAATCCGCGCCAACCGATCATCGACCTTCAAGACCAGATCGAAGAATTGGTCATGCGCGAGGGGCCTTTTTCTGCAGAGCTGATTGAACCAATCATGACACTCGCCAAACTCCATCTCGAAGATTACGAGCTCGAATCGGCGACTGATCAGTTACAGCGAGCGCAGAACATTGCCCATCGGAACGAGGGTGTCTACACGCCCAGGCAATTCGAAGCGATCACGCTGCTCACGGAGATCGCACTTAATGAAGCAGACTATCGGGCAGCCAATACACAGCAAAAATTTGCATTTTTTGTTCAAACTCACAACCTTGACCCGCAGGATCCGGAAATACTGTTTGCCTATTCAGAAATGGCCGATTGGTACATGTATACCGGCCAGACACGAAGGGCGCGCCAATTACTAAACGAGGGTATCAAAAAGGCCGTCGACCTGGGTATGGATCCACTTCCACTTGCGATTGAGCTGAGTCAGGTACGTCGTCTGGAGGGCACATGCTGCGTTTCGAAGCAGTTGCTGAAGCTGGTGGAAGGCAGTTCAGCCATGGACCGTGATACATTGGCTAGCGCCTATATTGAGATCGCAGACACCTACATCCTCGCACGCAAAGAGAAGCTCGCCGCAGAGTATTTCCTTAAGGCCAACGAAGAAAGTCCGCTTAGCGTCAGCGTGGATCCGCGTCCAATTTCGGCTCGAAGGCTTATCAGCAACCCACAGGCCCAACAGGCGAGAATCTATCGAGTCGAGAAAGATCTATTTAACAGGACTAATCTCAAGCGAAGCACACATGAAGAAATGACTCAGGACCTGGGTGTCGAGCCCCAGTGGTTTATCATCGATGAAAAAGGGGCACACAGGGGCTTTGTTATGCCGGACAGCGGCTCGAACCTCACACAGGGCCGTGAAATATCGAAACTGGTAGGCTATCCCATTCGGTTTAGCGAAGATCAGCTAAACAATCTGATTCCACTTCGACTGTCAAAAAGGAAGGAAGAACTCAGGATCGCGCTTTCATTCACCGTCACACGCGATGGAAATCTCGAGGAGATTGAAGTCACAAACTCAACTGCACCGGGCAAACTAGAGAGATTGGTCGTCGATGCGCTCAAGAAAACCTACTATCGTCCCGGGCTTGCGAATGGCGTACCCGTCACCACAAAAAATGTACAACTTGTACAAACCTTTGCTTCGCACTACAAAGGCATGCAATGAAGACAATTTCTTTTCCGTTTCTGTTTCTACTGCTCACGATTCCCTGTCTGGCCGTCGCCGACCAGGATGCGCTGCAATATCTCTATGAACCCATTCTCAATGAGCAACAAGAATCAATGGCCCGACGCGTCAGCCTGCATGCTCGGAATGCTGAATTCGATGCAGCCACCATACTCTCACAGGACCTGCTTGATTCCGCCGAACCTTTGAGGGATACAGATCCAACCACTTACGGCCAGATTATGATTAATCACGGCATTCTTCGCGTTGCCGCCCGTGACTACCAACTTGGCCTTTCGATCGTCGAGCGAGGTCTGGAGTTTCTTGAGGCCAGAAGCCACGCCTTTAATGACGTCCTGATCAATGGCGTTATGGCTAAGGGTATATGCCAACTACAACTCGGCCTGCTGACAGAGGCAGAGGACACCTTTCGCCGCGCGCAACACATTACCCACCGTCAAAAGGGGGTATACAATGAACAACAATTGCCCATGCTCAGTTATCTGACGGCCACCAACCTTCGCCAGCGGAACT
>JABBBA010000305.1:0-839 GCA_018607685.1 K189A clade bacterium
GTATTTAGGTGGTGGGATATATCGCTATACTTCAACGCGCGCTTGCAGGTAAATTGGTGCCCTGATCCGGCAGTTGAGAAAATCTTGGTAGCGGTAGTTGAAGGGAACACGGATGTTGGCGAGCAAAAACTCTCGACCCGCGTAAAGTTTTTTTGGGGGATCGGCCAGATTGGTGAGGGAGTTAAAAACTCCGCCTTTAATTCGTTCCTGCTGTTCTATTACAACCAGATCCTCGGTGTTTCGGCGACCCTGACGTCAATCGCGCTGGCGATCGCGATTCTTTTTGACGCGCTTAGCGATCCCATTGCCGGGTCTGTTTCGGATCGGTTTCAATCACGCTGGGGCAGGCGACATCCCTTTATGTTTGCCTCGGCTGCGCCGCTGGGTATTACACTGTTCCTGCTTTTTTTCCCGCCCGACGGCATGAGCGAGATGTTCTATTTCGGCTGGGTATTGGTGTTCGCGATCAGCGTGCGAACCTTCTTGACCCTCTATCAGATCCCTCATCTGGCGCTCGGCGCAGAACTGGCCACCGGCTACAGCGATCGCAATGCCCTGTTCAGTTACGGTTTGCTGTTTGGCGCGGTGGCGGGTTACGGGTTCTATTTTCTTATGCTGACGTTTGTTTTTCCTCCCCAGCCAGATCTACCGAACGGCATGTATAACGCATCGGGCTTTCCGAAGATGGCGGCTACGGCCGGCGTTGTGGCTTTTTCCGCCATCATGTTGTGTGTCTGGGGCACCCGGAGTGAGATCCCAAGGCTGATGAAAGCTGTGCCGGCAACCCAGTCGTTCGGCTTGACCCGGGCGATATCAGAATTGAAGGTAGCCTTTTCCAG
>JABBBA010000305.1:849-7567 GCA_018607685.1 K189A clade bacterium
ATCTTCCTGGGCCTGTTGTTATTGACGACGGTCGTTTCGGTTGAGGCGGCGTTTACGCCCTTTATGGGCATTCACTTCTGGGGGCTGGAGACCGACCAGCTTCGCCTGATTCCAATAGGTGTACTGATAGGCTTGCCGTTTGGTTCGGTGCTTGCCGCATTTGCGGCGCGAAAGTTGGATAAAAAATGGTGTCTGATCATCGCCTGTGCCGTGACCATTATCAGTGTGAACGTATTGATTGTGTTGCGGCTGTTTGACGTATTGCCTGAAAACGGTCACGCGTCGATTGTGCCCATGTTAATCATCGCAGGGTTCTGTGCGGCGGTTGCAGCTCCCCTTATCTACATCACAATCAATTCCATGTTCGCTGACATCACCGATGAACTGGAGCTCGCTACCGGTGAGCGGCAGGAGGGCATCATCTATTCAGCGCGTGCCTTTGCCGGTAAAGCGGCGGTTGCCCTGGGTACGGTAATTGGTGGTTTTGCCCTTGATTTCATTGCTTTCCCCAAGAACGCAGTGCCCGGCGAAGTGCATCCGGATGTGATTTTTAATCTTGGTCTGTTTCAGGGTCCGGCAACTTCTGTTTTTAGTTTGCTGGCGCTCCTGCTCTTCTTTAAGTACTCCCTATCAAGAGAGCGGCATGTAGAGATCGTTCAGGAACTGGAGCGGCGTCGAGCGGGTTAAACGCCTGCTTTTGGATTGCGTTACCGACGTTGAATAGTGCCTGTCGCCGGTTGCTCACATTTACCTTTTGCGACGCAGACAATCGCTGTACCAATAAAAAGAGCCTTTCCTTTCTTTTCTCGATCTGCCTTTTGTTTGCCGTTGGATTTTTCCGTGAATACAGCTTCGGGGGCTGTTTTTGCGTATCCGCAGATACCGCGTTTTGAGGCTTCCATGTTGGCCTGTTTTAGCTCTTCCAGATTTTCGCTGTACTCGATCAGGTCACAGATAAAAGCGTCGGACCCGCTGAGTGCCATAGCACTGCTGCTGCCCAGTAGGGCGAGTAGGGTGACGGTACGCATCAGAAGCGACATTTCCGATCCTCATTTATCTTTGAGCGCATGCTCAAGATCTTTATGGGCCTGAACCCGGGTTTGGTCCTGATCCCGGGCGGCGGCTATCCCGGCAGTCTAGAACGTTTTTGAGAACCAGGTAATCACTTTAAAGAGCAGGTGGAAGATATAGGGTTGCTGCACGAGTTCTACAATTGTTCCGTCCGGGTCATAGAAAGCGATGATGCTGCTTGATGAATCATCTCCCGAACAGCACGGTGTAATGGGGGAAATAAATTCAACACCCTGGGCCCTAAGCGCCGCGACATCACCCTCGATGTCCGTGGTCGAATAGGCTGTTCGGTGGATGCCCAGATGGTTCACGGGTACCGGGTAGGCGCGCTCAGGGTCATAGGGCGAAAGCCACTGCACGAGTTCCAGAACTGAACCATCAACATCGTGGGTGACACGGTTTCCCTTGACGCTAAAGGGCTGATCGAAACCCATAGCCCTGGCCACTTCTACTGACTCGGTCGTTGGCAATGTTTCGGTGACTTCATAGCCAAACATCTGGTACCAGGCGTTGGAACGCTCAAGGTCACTGACGTTGATGTTCACATGGCCAAGTCTGGTGATGTGGGTGGTTTCTGTTTCGTCGTCTTCACCGTCTACTTCAATCAATTCGTAGAAGGTGCCGTCAAGGTCTTTGAAAATTGCAAACTGTGTTCCATCGGCTTTTGCCGTTGGTGCTGACAGGAACTCGACACCGATTGACGTCATGTATTCGTAGTCTTTGGCGATGTTGGTGGTATGCATCGCGGCTCGCGCCATCCCCAGATGGTTTACCTGGGCGTAGGGTGGCTCTTCATCTCTTGGGATCGTGAATTCAATCAAGTCTATGACGCCGCCCGTGAATCCGCCGGCACCAATCAGTTCGCCGTGTAGCAGGTATCCACCGGCATGGTCTCCCTTTGATCCGTCATACTCAGTGGGCGTTTCTATGCCGATGGCGCGGGCCATGGCCTGGGTGTTGGTGTCGGGGAAGCCTGAAACTGTTTCGAAGCCAAGCTTTCCATAGAACTCGCGAGCCTTAACAAAACTGCTGACGTTGGTGTTGAAGTGCACCCGCGCCTGGACATTAAGTTCTATATTGGAGCGTTGTTTAACTCGAACGTTTGCGGCCGTTGGCGCAGGGGAGGTCACTTCAACCTTGATGGTATTACGCTTAAGAAGCGCTATGTTGAACTCAATATTCCCCTCAACGGGCTGGTCTACAACCGCGACGGTTTCACCGTTCAAACTAACCGTAACGTTTGTGTTGGGCAGCGCCGAGATAATCAGTCTGCCTTCACCATCGGTTCCGATAAAGGTTGTTTCGGTACCGGTTTCGTCCAGCGAGTGGTCACCCAGGTAGCGGGTAAAGTCGATTTCTTTTGGGGCGACGGGTGCTGCAACCAGGGCTAGCAGCAGGAGCCATTTGGTGAAGCTAATGTAGAAGCCTATTTTTAAGTTAGGCATTTTGATCTCCCGTGGTGGTGACGTCACACCATTTTGATCGTTGCGTAATGAGTATCAGGCAGGCAATTGAAAGCACACTATGAATCATCATGCCTGCCTGTTGATCGCCAGCGATTGTCAGAGAGATAGATAACCCGGTATGAAAAGTAAACAGAACACCCAGCGCAAAGGTGACGACCGGCAGGTTTGTACGATAGGGCCAGGCCCATAAGGACAGGCTGGCGATAGCGAGTGCGGCGAAACCATAGTGCATGGACCACTGATTACCCAGGCCCGGCGCAGAGACGCCTTCAGGACCGCCGATCAGTGAAACCGAGGCTAGTGCTTCAGTCAAAAAAGACAGTACCAGAACGATATTGAACAGTATTTTCATGAGGTGTTTCCTCTAATTAAGTTTTACAACCACGGTGCTGCAGAAATAATCATGCAGGCAGCGTCGTTGTTTTCCAAATATAGAGATCAGGAGCAGAAACGGAACCCAGACAAGGAATGGGATGATGCCAACAAACAATAGTGCGAAAAACGGTGCGCGAATGGCAATCAGTTTCCAGAAGGGAGCCTGTAGAAATGCGTATTCGCCGTCCTGCAATGGCTGTTTGACGACAATCGCGATACCGGCAATCTTCTTGCCCAGGGTTTGTCCGCTTTGCCACAGCGTGTAGCCATTCAGCACCAGGTAAGTGCCTATGGCGATTACCAGGACGTGGACTACCCACATCCGGTCGACAAAATCATCTGCCTGTTCGACCACGTCAAACAGCATGACGAGGAAAATCGTGATGCCCGGTACCAGTATGCCGTCGATCCCGGTCGCCAGGAGTCGGCGCCAGCGACTGGCAAGAAACAGATTGGACTGCGTTAGATTATTCATCGGGTGTCACCAGTTGGAATACCAGGAAAGCGTTACCACCACGCTGGTTGGTGATCCAACGATATCCTGAACTCACCATCACCAGGTCATCAACGACCATGGGGCCGTGCGAGTCGATAGAGCCCCCGCTCACCTCGACGCCATTGGTTGAGTCGTAGCTTTTCCAGGTGTCATTTGACCACAGTAACTTACCGTCGCCCGCGCCCATGACTTCAAGATAGCCATCCATGCTGGCGGTGATCACAATGTCATTGGTTGCTGTAATGGCACTGGATAGGCCGTACATGCATTCTTCATCGTCGCAGCGCGATTCCCTGGAGAACGACCACCGTTGTTCCCCGGATTCAATATCAAGCGCATAAAGGCCGGGGGTTGGTGTGCCGGGTGAGGGGTAGTTCATCGCGGTCCTGTCATTAATCGGCACAAACACAGTGCCAATAGATTCGTTAACAGCGAGTCCAAAGTGCACACCGCCAATGATGCCGCCACGGCCGAGCTTTTTGCTCCATAACACTTCCCCGGTGTCCGGATTCATGGCATGTACATCACCGGACTTTTGGCCGGCAATAAGAATGTCCCGGCCAGATGCGGTGCTGGCGATTAATGGTGGCGCACCGAAATCAACATCGGGACCGGTTGGGTTTGGGCAGTTCGGATGATTAAGTGTCAGCGTACAGGCTGCATTGAAAGCATCGTTTTGGGTAAATTGCCTGACCCACTGAACGTCGCCTGATGTTGCGTCGACGGCAAAGATGGCGTCGCTCGTTTCAGTGGTTGGGAGGGAATAGTTCTGGCCAGTTCCAAAGTACAAGATGTCTCTTTTGCTGTCATAGGCCGGAGCACCCCAGACAGGTGCGCCGCTGGGTCCCCATTCGTCAACGAAACCAAAGTGGCTTCCGGTGACCTTTGGTTCTTCTTTAATGGTTGGCAGGTACCACTTCTTTTCGCCGGTATTGATATCAAACGCTGCCATGCCGCCGCTGGTGGTGCAGCAACCGTAAAAAGGATTTATTGGCAGGCCGACCTCCATGGAGGAGACCGGAACGAAGACGGTGTCTTCTGTTACCAGCGGTGAGCCCGATAATTGGGGCACAAGATGGTCGTCCACTGTGATGTGCCACACGAGATCGCCGGTGTTTGCATCAATGGCATAAACGCCGGTGTATCTGTCGGTGAAAATGAGGATGGGCTGGTCTTCTGCATCGCTTCGACGAATGTTTCCGGGAATGATAGCGCTCGAGATGGGGCCGTCATGTTCATAGACCCAGCGTTCGCAGCCGGTCTCGCGTTCCAGTGCCACAAGGCCATGATTGCTGTCACCGATAAATATCGTGTCTTCGGTGACCAGAGGGAAGGATCGGGGTGTCTCGTTTGAGAGGCCGTAGACCCATTTTAACTCGAGGTTTGCAGCATTTTCTGCAGTGACGGTCGAGGCAGGCTGGTAGCGTGTGTTGCGATGGTCAATGCCCCAGCTGTTGCTGGCCAGGGCTGTAAGGCCCGCGTTGGCTGCGATGTTTTTGCATTCAGCCATGACCGCGCTGGAAGCAAGGCATGCTGCCAGGACCAGGTAGCGTGAAAGTTGCGAAACTGTGCGCTGGTTTACAACAGCGACTCGTCCCTGAGACCGACCTTTCATTCTTTATCCCTACTACTTTTAGAAGCGCAGCATCCTATCACTCAAAAAGGTTTCTTACGCTCAAAACGCGTCGGCAATGCAGCCGCGAATTATCAGCGATTAAGCCCGCGAATCAGGGGCTTCAGAGTTTTTTGATGGTCACTCGGGCAATGTGCGCTGCAGGTTTTTTTCTAACATGCCGATGAAGGCGCGAACCTTAGGCGTTTCAAACTGGCCGCCTTCCCGGTGCAGGATATGTACCGGTTGATCCTCAGGTTCATAGGATGGCAACAACCTGACCAGTGCGCCGGAAGCGATGCGCGGTTCGACCTGGTAAGACAGGCAGCGCACGATTCCCGAATGCTGCAGCGCAGCTTCTATCGCAGCATCATTGGTTGAGGTCACTAAACGCGGCGTCAGGCGAATCGTATTGGTGTTGGCGAATCGCCATTCGTGGGTGAAGCTGCTGGAGCTCGAGCTGATTAGCTGATGATTGTTCAGGTCCGCAGGGTTGTGGGGCATTCCGGCCTGTTTGAGGTAGGCCGGCGATGCGCATAGTACATGTCTGACCGAGCCAACTTTTTTAGCGCGAAGCGCAGAATCCGGAAGTTGGCCAATCCGAATGCCAACATCGATCCCTTCCTCCATCATGCTGACCACCCGGTCCAGAAACAGCGCATTAACGGTAGTTTCCGGGTAGGTACTGAGGTATTGGGAGATCGTTGGGGTAACGAACATGCGCCCGAACAGCACGGGCGCGGTGACGGTCAGTAACCCACGGGGATTGGCGTTTACCCCCAGGGCTGAATCCTCAGCTATCTGGATTTCGGCGAGCAGTCGTCTTGCGTCTTTGAGGTACCGTTCACCTGCTTCGGTGGTTCGAACCTGTCGGGTTGTCCTGTTAAACAAGCGTATGCCGAGATGCTTCTCAAGGGCAGCTATAGCCCTTGTGACGCTTGGCGCAGAGAGTCTCAGGCGCCTGGCTGCACCGTTGAACCCCTGTTCTTCGGCGACGGCGACGAACACCTCCATGGCATGCAGTTTATCCATTGTTTCGTTATATGAAATAAAGAAGTCAATATTATAGGTATTCATAACAAATAACGTAACTGGCAATCTTCTTTTGTCCCTCGGGGATACGAACTAAACCAACTAAGGAGAAAGAGATGAGCCGAATTAATGTGGTAACGAATGACAACGCCAATCCGGAACAGGCGGCCCTGTTCGAAGCGATCAACGGCAAGATCGGCATGGTGCCTAACTTCCTCAGGGTGCTGGCTAACTCGCCGGTGGCGCTGGAGGCTTTCCTTGGACTGCACAGGATTGCCAGCGAGGGTGTCCTGGACGAACAGACCCGTGAACGAATCGCGCTGACCGTCGCCCAGGAAAATGGCTGCCAGTATTGTGTGTCTGCCCACACGGCGATTGGTCGAAAGGCCGGTCTGGACAATGCAGAGATTGCTGCCAACCGAACGGGCACAAGTCAGGATGAGAAAGCGGCGGCCGCCGTTAGTTTCGCCCATACCGTTGTCGAGCATAAAGGGCAGGTATCCGCCGCAGAATTACTGGCAATACGTAACGCCGGTTACAGTGAGGCTGAGATCGTCGAAATCATTACCCACGTTGGGATGAACGTGCTGACCAACTTCATTGGCACCATCAGCCAGGTGGAAATTGATTTTCCAGCGGTCGAGCTAAAGCTGGCGGCCTAAAGGG
>JABBBA010000320.1 GCA_018607685.1 K189A clade bacterium
TCTATTAGAGGGAATCAGGACACCGGTCCCCAGTCGAATGGATGAAGTATTTGCAGCGGCGAGCGCCATACAGATAAACACATCCGGATTCAGAAGCTGAGTGTCATAGAACCAGCTCGAATGAAAACCCAGTTCTTCCGCTCGCTTTACATGCTTCCAGGAATCCGTGTCAGACGCGACCGCAACCGCAAACTCCACTATGCGTTTCCTTGACCGTACTTTTGCGTTGGACGAGAACCGTTTTCATCAACGAGATCAAATTCTTCAATGAGGTTTTCCACCCACTGAATAGAACCTGAGCGTGATTGCAGATCATCCGACATCAACAATGAAGTTGCTGCTCGTCCAACCAGTAACGGTGTCTGTGATTGCGACAGATCCATGCCCTGTTCTGCTGCAGCGTCCTGGATAAACTCAGTCGACACCGCGCCTGGATACAATACAATCGCAGGAATACCCTTGGGCTCAAGCTCAAGTGCCATGTCCGCAGTCAGGCGGTCAAGACCCGCTTTACCCGCACCGTAAGATGAAGAATAGTGGTAGCTCTGGCCACCCGGTGACGACACATTTAGCATTCGAGCATTGTCACTCTTAAACATCCACTGGGCAGCATGCCAGCTCGCGACATAATGCGCCCGGAGACCAATACCAACCTGATCATCCCACACCTGAATAGGATGGTCCCAGTAGCCGCCACCCCAGGCCGGTGGGCTCGGAATCTTGTAAACATTGTTAACCAGGATATCGATGTGACCCGCTTCTTTGCCGATCTGCTCAAACAACCGGGCGATGTCATCATCGCTTCCGTGATCACACTGGATAGCATGACCTACACCGCCGGCCTCATTGACCTGACGTGCTGTGGTATCGATTGTTCGATCGCCATCGCCGGTAGTTCTACCCGTCACGTATACGGTACAGCCCTTCTCTGCCAGCGCCAGGGCAATCCCCTTGCCAATTCCTCGACTTGCACCTGTGACAACAGCAACCTGCCCTTTTAAATCACTCACATCTAACCCCTAATGTTGGTTGTTAACAATAATGAAAGCCGAAGGATAGCCCATGGTCCTCCGGGATAGCTACGAGACATCACTGCATGGTTAATGGTCGAGAAAAATTTACTATATTCATTTGTAGTTATATAACTATATAGTTATATTTAATTTCATGAATACTTTCAATGCGCTTGCGGAACCCAATCGCCGCAGACTACTCGAAGCCATCAGGCAGGAGCCGTGCACGGTCAACATGCTGGTAAGTAAATCCGGCCTCAGTCAGCCAGCGGTGTCCAAGCACCTCAGGTATCTGCGAGAAGCAGATCTGGTAACGGTAAAGCCAGACGGTCAAAAGCGCTGGTACGAACTGAACCCAGCCCCCCTGAAAGAGATCGAAGCGTTTCTCGAACCTTACAGACAGCTGCTATCAAGTCGACTGGATGCCCCGGAGCAACATCTCGATTCCATGAAGTCGACGAAGACAAAGGAGATAGACAACTGAATACGCTAAAACTCACCAGGGACCGCGAAGGTGTATTTGGGGTCAATCACGAGGGGCGAACAATAATGAGCATGCACCAATATTATATCGATGAGCAGGTACCGGGTTTTGAAGGATAGCTCTAAAAGATAGCTCTGAAAGAGAACGTTTCAGGATGAGCTTTGTTAGATGAAAATTGCACAGGTACGATAAGTATTGATACAATTTTTATACCCTTACAACTAAATCCGAGATGCCTATGGAGATAATCGACCAGGAGCTGATGCGGCTGAAAAATCGTATGGATGAGCTCTCCTCGAGAATCATTCCCGACTTTGAACACAGAACCCAGATGCTCTACGGGCAGATAATGACCCTTAGAAAAGACAGTGAAGAACGCGAAAGATACGAAGAAGAATACGCACACCTGAGTAAAGAACTCAGGTTACGCAGCGACGAAATAATCAACCTTCGACTCGAGAAGGAAAACCTTGAAATGGAGAAGAACCTGAGCCGCTAGGTAAGGCTCCCGATCTCTCCACTGCGACGTCATTTCCACATAGAGAAATGATGCCGTCCAGCCAATCATCACCAGACCAACAAGCCCTTCCAGACCCGCCAGGAACCTGACATTTCCGACCGGGACAATGTCACCGTAACCAAGTGATGTGTAATTAATAAAGGAAAAGTAGACACAATCCAGCAGCGTCCCATCAAAGTTTCCCGTTAGCTCACCACGATGAGCCTCCCTCACATACCAATAGAAGCTAAATGCAAAAATCCAGACTTCCAGCGCGTGAGCCACCAAACTGCCAAACACGCCAACCACTACCCTGCTTCGTCCTGCTATCGGCAACTTTGGAATCCAGTACGACATTTGTCGCAGTGACTCATAATGAACCATGACCACAATTGTGATCACAATCGAATTAATTATTACTGCGACTATCATCAGTCAGCCTTTCAACAGGACGGTCAAGGTTAACAAACTGATACCCGCGGCCCAAGGCTCACCTGCCATTCGGGCTCAAATCTGGATAAACTGCTCATATGATAACCGTCCTACTTTTGTTGGCTGGCCTTTCCATGCTACTCGTGGGCGGAGCATCCCTTGTTCGCGGCGCTTCCGGCGTTGCTGAAGCGTATGGCATCTCGCCTCTGGTCGTCGGCCTCACGGTTGTCGCATTCGGTACGAGTGCACCCGAGCTGGTGGTAAACATCCTGGGTGCCCTGCGCGGTGAAACTGACATTGCGTTCGGCAACATTGCCGGGTCCAATCTGGCGAACCTTGGGCTGGTGCTTGGTACTGCAGCACTGATTACACCCATTGCCATTGAAGGACAAATCATCAGGCGCGAATTACCCTTGCTCCTGTTGGCCACAACCGTACTACTTGTCATGACACTCGATTCACAACTCAAGGGTTTTAATCCGGTACTGGATCGCTCTGATGCTCTGGTGCTGCTTTTGTTGTTCGGGATCTTCGTCTACATCATGATAATGGACTTTTTCAGACAGGGAGAAGACCCCCTGCTTACTACTATTACGGATTTGTCTCCACAACTGGAAAACAGAACCACAAGAGACTGGATATTTGTGCTGGCAGGTATCGGCTTACTGGGATTTGGCGGCGAACTGACAATAACGCATGGGGTGACTCTGGCAGAAATGTTAGGTGTTTCAACAACCATTGTTGGTATGGCCATCATCGCAATCGGCACCAGTCTTCCTGAACTTGTTACCTCCATCATTGCCGCAATGCGCAAGGAAGCAGATCTGTGTGTGGGTAATATCATCGGCTCGAACATTTTTAACACCATGATGGTGTTGCCGATCAGCGCCCTGGTTTACCCTCTGGCTATACCGGAAGGCGGTACCACGGATATCATCACGACGCTCGTCTTTGCCGCCGTATTGATCCCGGTCTTCATTATAAGAGGCAAAATAATGAGCCGCACCATGGGTGGGCTATTCATTATGGCCTATCTTCTCTATATGTACTTGAGAATCACCGGGTGACGCCCTTTGGGCGTCATCCCGACCGAAGCGGAGGGATCTCATGGTACGACGTAACTCCAACATCGGAGCTAGTAGTAGAGCCAGGTGTACCAAACCGGAGACCCTTCGGCTTCGCTCAGGGTGTGACGCCTGTGGCGTCACATCTTCTGAATAATGGTTCCTGTACCTAGCCCGCCGCCACAACACATAGCGATTAACCCATACTCTCCATCAGTTCGCTGCAGCTCGTGAACTGCCTTTGTCGTCAGGAAACAGCCGGTTGCGCCAAGAGGGTGACCAAGCGCGATAGCACCACCATTAGGGTTCACCTTCTCCATGTCAGCACCAACTGTTTTAGCCCAGCTAAGTACCACTGAGGCAAAAGCTTCATTAATCTCGAACACATCGATGTCAGAGATATTGAGTCCTGTCTTCTCGAGCATCTTCTCAGTGGCGGGAATTGGACCTTCAAGCATCAGTACAGGATCACAACCGACCAGTTGGGCATCAATTACTCTCGCAAGGGGCTTCAGGCCAAGCTCAGCTGCTTTGGCTGCTGTCATAAGCAGGACGGCCGCAGCGCCATCTGCAATCTGCGAGGAAGTTCCCGCGGTATGCACGCCATCTTCCCGTGCTACAGATTTCAGGCCAGCGAGGGCTTCAAGACTGGTATCGCGAGGAACCTCATCCTTCTGGAAAACAAAGGACTCATCGGTTCGCTTGCCTTCATCATCGAATACAGGCACTTCCATGGGAATAATCTGGCTATCAAAATGACCGCCATCAACGGCCTTTTTAGCGCGTTCCTGGGACTGCAGGCCAAAAGCGTCAGTGTCCTTTCGCGTGACCTGGTATTTCTCTGCCATTCGTTCCGCACCTTCGAACTGGCTGATGAATTCATACTGTTCAAAGTAGGAGCGTGAAACAGGTTTGCCCTGCTCGGGTTTCAATCCAACCGAGTCTGAGCCAATGGGTAGTCGTGACATGTTCTCAACGCCGCAGGCGATAACACAATCGGCCATTCCCGAGCGAAGAACACTGGTCGCTAAATGAACGGCTTCCTGTGAGGAACCACACTGCGAGTCAATCGTGATGCAGGGTGTCTCTTGAGCCCCGCCGTGGGACAACCACGCGGTTCTGGTGACATTCATGCCCTGGGCACCCAGCTTGTTGATACAACCGCCAATCACCTGATCCACCTGGTCTGATGAAACGTTACTTCGTTCCAGCATTTTCATGATCGTGTGACCCAATGTGTCAGTAGGATGTACCAGTCCGAGTGAACCGTTTTTTTTACCTACCGCAGAACGTGCGGCATCAACAATTACGACATCTTCCATTTTGATTTCCGGAGGTGATTTAAGAAAGTGCGTTATTGTGCCACAGCCGTGAAATCCTGCGAACTGCTATGATTCATGCTGATTAACTCTTATTTGAACTGCTAAACCCATGAAAACCATCGTGGTTTGTACCAATTTCCGACCTTTTACCAACCAGCCAAGCTGCGCCCATCGAGGGAGCAAGGAACTGGCCGACTGGCTGGAGGGTGAGATCAGAGAACGCGGGCTTGATGTAAAAATAGACAGGTCCGTTTGCCTCGGGCATTGCCCGGTTGGACCAAATGTCAGATTACTGGGCCAGGACTTCTATCATGAAGCAACCCGGGAAAAGCTGGTTCCTCTCCTGGACGCCCTCGAGAGCACCGACTAAATCAGCCACCCTATCCAGGGATACGCAAGAGAATAGGCACACTCCTGGTCACTCGGGCAACCAATCTTCGCCATCAAAACGCCAGGTCGATTCAAATGGCAGGTCATCTGACGCCTGCCCAACCCTTAATTCATACGTACAGGCTTCAAGTACCCAACCATCGAGAGGGTCGTAATAGCACAGCTCTGCATCGCCCAATTCAATTTCAAGATCCGCAACTTCACCTGGTTCCAGCTCAACTCGGCCAAAACCTTTTAACTCCTTAACGGGTCGCTCAACAACCGAGTTCCGATAAGACACATACAATTGTGGAACAGCTCCACCAGCCGTGTCGCCCGTGTTCCTGACGCTGACATTGAGGAAGAATCGATTTTCGACACGCTCGACCTGCAAGCCTTCCAGAGTGAATTCCGTATAACTCAGGCCAAACCCAAAGGGATATTCTGGCTGCTCTGCTTTCTTATCGAGATAACGATAACCATGAAACAGGTCGTGGTTGATATCGAGTGCACTCATGTCCCAGTCCATTAATTGCCGAATGGATTGAGGGAAACTTACCGGTAGCTTTCCTGATGGGCTGACTGCTCCAAAAAGCACACGGGCAATGGCATGTCCGCCTTCCCGGCCCGGGTACCAGACCATCATTAAGGCATCGACCTCGTTTACCCAGCTCGACACCTCAATCGCGCTACCACCCTCCAGCAATACGATGGTTTTGTTCGCCGTCAACGCGACCTCACGAATGAGCCGCTCCTGGCTTTCAGGCAACCTGAGGTCGGCGCGATCTCCACCCCTGGCGAGATCAGAACCATCTGATTCCTGCTGCTGTGTCGGTATAAACTCACCTTCTTCTTTGTAGGTCAGCCCGGCCACAACCACAGCCACATCAAACTCACCAATATTACTAATGTCAGCATCGCTGGCGTAATAGTGAAGGTCTACCTCATTTCCAAACGCCCGGAGTCCTGCAAGGGGTGTTGTAACCGCCGACGACGTCACCATACTGCTCCCACGATCACCCAGATTCGCGACATCAGCAAGGTCACCGACAACAGCAATACTCTGTGTCGTCGTTAAAGGCAGAACACTTTCATTCTTTAACAAGACGAATGACTTCTCCGCCACTTCCCGGGCAAGTTCGATATGTTCACGACACTCCACCACTGACTCATCGGGCACCTCCCGGTTGGCGAGATCGAATGCCACTTTCTGGTATAGCGCCCTGCCCGCATTTCGCGTGATTGTCTCTTCGGTCAGTTCTCCGTCGGTGATCGCCTGCGTGATCTTCTCGTCGTCAAACCGGTAACCCGTCGGCATCTCGATATCCATGCCCGCATTGATCGCCGCGACGGTGGACCTTGTGCCCAGGAACCAATCTGATTCCACGAAACCCTTAAACCCCCAGTCTTCCCGAAGAATATCGCTCAGCAGAACGGGGTGCTCTCCACAGTAGACGCCATTCACTTTGTTGTAGGCACTCATCACCGAGGCCGCAGCCCCTTCAACGACGCAGCGTTTGAAATGCGGTAGATAAACTTCGTGCAATGAACGTTCATCAACATTGGCACTCACCTCGAACCGGGTCATTTCGAGATTGTTCAGCGCAAAGTGTTTCGGACTGGTCAGCACATGATTCTGCGCACCGGACACAAACGAAACACCCATGGCCCCCATGTGAAAGGTGTCTTCCGAATAAGTTTCCTGGGCCCGCCCCCAACCAGGATGACGAAGCAGGTTAATCGTAGGTGCAAGAATCACATTGCCGTTTTTCGCGGCGACTTCCAGACCAGCGGCCAAACCAACCCGGCGTTCCAATTCGACATCAAAGGTTGCACCGCGCGCAATGGCCACAGGAAATGCTGTCGCCATGCCAGCTCTGGCACCTCTTGGCCCATCAACCATCCTGAAGGCTGGAATGTTGAGCCCTTCATCACCACCGGCGTAGTAGAGACCATCGATGGGCGCCGCCTGCCAGCCACGTATTTCGTGAACCTTTTGCTGCAAGGTCATACTGGCTAAAAGGCGTTCGACTTCGATCTCCACGGCCCCGTGGTCAACCTCAAGGCCTATGTTCCCTGAGTGAATCTTCTCTCGATCGAACGCTTTCTCCGAACGGTTTGCTTCCATCGCGTCAAGCATTTCGGATCGTCAGACCACCATCTACCGGGAGCGTTACACCGGTCATGTATTGGGACGCGGGCAATACGAGGCCGAGCGTGCCGTGTGCTACTTCTTCCGGTGCGCCATAACGCCTAAGGGCCGTTCGACGCTTGGCAAAGATGATCTTGTCTTCATCTGCAATAGCCGATGTCATACCAGTATTGATAGGGCCTGGGCAGACACAGTTAACAGTAATGT
>JABBBA010000140.1:0-5617 GCA_018607685.1 K189A clade bacterium
GAGACATTTTCACTAAAACAGCCAGAGCAGAGTTTCCGCGCTGGATATTGCACGTGCTGACAATCATCGCAATGTTGAAGTCGCAGTTCTCCCTGCGCACAACCGTCCCAGAATGGCTGCGTTTCCGGTGTTGGTTTCGGAACAGGCTTACTGCTGGCGCTATTCATAGCCTTACTCATAGGGTGGCCTCCGTACCCAGGATGAGGGTTGCGTGACTGGAAAGCACACCGCCCTGCCCATGAATCAAACCAACCTCGGCCCCCGCTACCTGACGGGCATCGGCGGTACCGCGTAACTGGGTAACGCCCTCCGCGATCGCAAACATTGAACCCGGATGCCCGGTGTGGGAATGCGACAACAATCCACCGTGCGTGTTAACAGGCAGAGAACCACCCAGCTCAATCGCACCATTTTCAACGAATGCGCCGCCCTCGCCTTTTTTGCAAAAACCCAGATCCTCCAATTCCACAATCACAACGTTGGTAAAGCAGTCGTAGATTTCTGCGAAGTCCATGTCAGCGGGATTGAGACCGGCCATTTCAAATGCCCGGGGGCCTGATTCAGACGCTGCCGTGCTGGTTAATGAGCGCGACTGAAACAGGTGTTCATGCCAGTGGCCTTCTCCGCAGCCCAGGAAATACACCGGGTTATTCGGGAAGTCTTTGGCTCGTTCTGCAGCAACAACGATAACAGCGGCTCCACCATCCGACCACAATGAGCAATCCAGGCCATGCAGAGGATCCGCCACCATGCGGGAGTTCAGCACATCAGATATGGAGATTGGTTCATTCATCTCCGCAGCCGGGTTTAGACAGGCGTGCCGGCGCGCGGAAACCGCAACCTGGGCCAATTGTTCCGACGTCGTGCCATATTTGTGCATGTGTGCCCGCGCTGCCATCCCATAGCCATTGGCCAGCCCAAGACCGTATGGCAATTCAAACTGGGGGTTCATCGTGGTGGTCATCTTCTGGCCTGTCTCTTTGCCCGTCATGCCAGTTCTCGGGTTGTCGCCATGCGTTATCAACACTGTGTCACAGACACCTGTCATGATAGCGGAGGCTGCGCGTTGCACCGCAGTCAGACTGGTGGCACCGCCCGCATTCAGGGTCATACAAAATTTGGGGAATATCTGCATGTATTCCGAGAACATCTCGGCATGGTATAGATGAGGCTCCACCCATGGGTTACAGGTGATGAGCCCATCGATCCTGTCCTTGGACAGACCTGAATCCAGCAACGCCAGGCGGGCGGCCTCGGCACAGATCTCTGTTGAACCACTCATTGGCAGGGACCCCACCGGGGTCTGCCCTACACCCACAACGGCGACCGAACCACGCAAACTTGTACTCATTGCTTCTTCTTCCCCGTGTTGGCTTTACTAAATGCTAAGAATTCCCAGAAGGATCGAATTCAGTAACTGCTTTATTTGTCAGGGACCCAATTTCCGTGGAATCCGAACGGCACACGTTGAGGCAAGGCAACGCTTGCTACGTATCCGCGGTCCAGGTCTTCTGCGTCCATGACGACAAACTCTGTCGATTTTTTACCGAGGTCATGCACAAAGGTAACCAGCCATCCGGCATCTTCTTCACTTCTTCCAGACTTGCCAACAAAAACAGGTTCACCGGCCGCCCGGCCCGCACCATGGTCGAAAGTAACCTGGCTGCCGGTTTGTAAATCGTACTTAATCGTTGGCCATCCCGCTGCCGAATCTGTTGAGGGGGACGCGCAGTAACCGTAACGGTATGACTTACCTGTCATTGCACCCCGTATTCGGGGGAACTCGTTAAATCTTGTATCTATCACCGATGTGCTGACAGATCGATTCGCCAGCGAGACTGTCCAGCGTTCCAGCCTGGATTGACTGTCACCAAATGGGCCGAGGTGGTCCTGGTCAAACATTTTGTCGTAGATACAGAGATCCAGGATGACGTCACCATTGTCACAGTCATATGCATTCATGGGATGAAAACAATAACCAAGGGGTACATCCACCCAAATGATGTCATTGGCATCACCTTCCCTCGGCATGAATCCCAACCGATTGCCATAATCAGGGTTCCAGCTCATAGGAAAAGGAGCACCCGCCGCGACGCCGTCGAAGTTCACGGTGACTGGCTGGTCATAGATAACGATGTATTTCTCCGTCATTGACATGTCATGCATCATGCTCATTCCGGGCAGCGGCACATCCACTGTCTTCCGCACCTTGCCGTTGGTACCTACAACCACATACTGCACGTGATCCATCCACTGAGCCCACGCATAAACCATCGCATGCATCTCTTTGGTATCAGGGTCGATCTTTGGATGCGCTGTAAAAGCACCCGGCAGGGTGCCTTCAAAATTGTTGCGCCCGACGGTTTCCAGCTCGTAGTCAAGCTCCACAGGGCAACCACCCGCCTCTACCATGGCCCAGGTTTTACCCGCGAAGCCGCCAACATTGGTGTTCGGCCCTGATGGATTATCGTTCCAGTTAGGACCGGGAATATCGGGTTGGCCGCGGGATTTTGACAGGTTGGTTGATCCCACATAACGGTTGCGGTACCAATCTGCCTTACCATCCTCCAGCCTGATTCCGTGAACCATACCGTCGCCGATAAACCAGTGATGCGAATTGGGCTCAGGGTTAATCGGATCAGGACCAGTACGAAGATATCGGCCACATAGTTCAAGCGGTAACTCGCCGGTAACCGGCAGATCAAATGCAGTGGTTTCATGTTGAATTGGTGCGTAATTACCGGCCAGATATCGGTTCGGTTCGTCGTTCGCAATGGCTTCGCTCATCGGGTTGTGTCCTCCTAGACTAGGTGGCTATGCAAACAGTGCAACGCTTGATAGTCAAGTCCGCTGCCACCGGTATCCTGCGCGACGCCAGAGCATAACGATCAAGCCCTTTGCGGTTCTTTTGAATATGCTGGCGGAGCCTTCCTCCGTGCCCCGGTGAAACGCATTACGCAATCGCGTTGATATCCTTAACTATTTGTTTAAGCGATTCCTTATCTGCGTCATCGGCTATTGGAATGCTGACTTCAATGCGATCGATCAGCCCAGCGTATCGCTGCTCTATCGTTTTGGCGAGTTCGTCGTATCGGGCAACCACGACAAATTGATGTAACAGATCATCATCAATCATCGCAGCCATTTGGCCCCAGGCCTGCCGCTTACTGGCGGAAGCAAGCTCAGTGCAGAGGTCCTCCAGACCATAAAGATGGAATGCACGGGCATACGCTGGAGTGGAACAATAAAAGGCCAGTCTCTGCCTTGCGATCTCTTTTCGCTGTTGCAGCGTTTCGTCATCGCGCGCAGTCGCAATAAGTGGTTTCAAGCAAATTTCAAAACCGGTTTTCCGCGCAGCTACCGCAGGGATTACAATCTCCTCGATATAGCGGGGTGAGCATACAGGGTGCAAGCGAAGACCATCAGCGACTTCTGTCGCGACCTTGCACATGTAGGGATTGACGGCAGCGACATGAATGGGAATGTTCGGCTGATCTATTGGCTCAGGTGTAAATAGAGGTACGGACAAATTCAGTTGGTAGTGATCTGACTCAAACTCAAGATTTGATCGAGTCTGCCAACTGTGCCAGATCGCGCGCACCGCGTTGACATAATCACGCATCCAGGGTCCCGCCGCATGCCAGTCCATACCAAACCGCCGCTTGATGTGGCCGCGAACCTGGGAACCCAACCCCAATTCGAAACGCCCATTTGAAATTTTTTGTAACGTCCAGGCGGACTGGGCGATCACATAAGGGCTGCGCGCGAATGCAACAGCGACGGATGTGCCAATGTTCACCCGGCGGGTGGCCAGCGCTGCCATCGTGAGGACCTGAAACGGATCGTCCTTGGTTTCCTCCATGAGTAGCGTCTGGTAGCCAAGCGACTCAGTCGTAGCAGCATCGCCGGCAACGTTATTCAGGTCCAGACCTTCATCGGGCGCTCTAAGGCCGGGATCCAGTTTTCCAAGCGGTAATAATGTTTCAGCTTTCATTCAAGGGGTACTTAACTCATCTCTGTGAACTGTCCGTCGACCCATTGTTGCCGCAACACAAATTTCTGGATTTTACCTGACCCTGTTAACGGAAAGTCTTCCATCAGGTACCAGTTCTTTGGCGTTTTCTGGGGGGATAGATGTTCTCGCAGGTAGGCAAACAATTCTTCCCTGTCGGGTGTGGCGCCCGGGGCGGCACGGATAAAGGCACCAACAATCTCCCCGTACCTGTCATCGGGTAATCCAACAACGGCCACCTCGCCAACCGTGGGGTGGCGAAACAACAGTTCCTCCAGTTCTCTGGGGTAAATGTTTTCTCCGCCGCGAATGATCATATCCTTGAGGCGGCCCTCGACTTTACAGTAGCCACGCTCATCCATGGAACACAGATCGCCCGTATGCAGCCAGCCGTCTTCATCAATTGTCTTTGCCGTGGCCTCGGGCATCTCGAAATATTCATGCATAACATGATAGCCGCGCGTGCAATATTCACCCAGCGCCCCAATCGGGACGGTCTCACCTGATTCGGTATCGATAATTTTTATTTCGACGTTTGGCATGGCGCCACCCAGGGTCAGTGCTTTGTCGTCCTGATTGTCATCAGGTCTGGTCATGGATGCGACCGGTGAACACTCGGTTTGTCCAAATACGATAGTGAATTTTGCACCGATTTCCTCTTCGAATCGCTGCACAAGCGCTGCCGGTACGGTTGAACCGCCGGATGTCATGGTATAGATCGATGAGATGTCGCGCTTTGAAAACTCGGGATGTTCCAACATACCGACAAGCATGGTGGGTACGCCGACCAGTGCGTGCGCCTTGTAGGTCTCGATCAATTCAAGGACCAGTCCAGGCTCAAAGGTTTCAACCACAAGCTGTGTACATCGCTTTGAGACTGCTCCGAGGACGCAAATAACGCAACCCGCAGTATGGAACAACGGCATCATCGTGACCCAGATGTCGCCGTTATTGACCTTCATACGGTCCAGCGTGTGGTAGCCATTGTTGACCAGACCCCGGTGGTGAAGCAGCGCCCCTTTGGGAAACCCGGTTGTCCCGGACGTGTACTGAATCATGGTGGCATCCGAGGGGAGAACCTCGGGTAAGTGAGCGTTGCTGTCAGCTGAGTCCAGGAACGCCCCCCACTGATCAAACCGGATAATCTCTCGCAGCTCAGGACAGTCGCCCTTTACCTGATTGACTGAATCGAGCATTTTGTTACCGCGGTACTCAGGCGTCAGCAGTATTCCTGCACTTCGCGATTGCTTCAGCACATAGGCCAGTTCATCAGGTCGATAGGCAGGATTGACGGTTACCAGGATCAACCCGGCCATTGCTGCGCCAAACTCGACCAGCACCCATTGCGGTGTGTTTTGCGACCAGATCGCTACACGCTCGCCGGGTTGGAATCGAGTCGCTAGCGCCAACGCGATACGTTGGGCGTCTCTATACATTTCCTGATAGGTCCACTCGCTTCTTAAGGCCGGATCCTCATGACCAAAAATGATGGCGGTGCGGTCGGGAACCTCAGCCGCTGCTTCTTTGAGCAAACCGCCAATGGTCTGTTCGAGCACAGGGGGTTCTGTTGGTCCTGTCGTGACTGAAAGCGTTGCTGTCATCAAA